>NZ_PVBL01000039.1:0-45721 GCF_002968555.1 Neorhizobium sp. T6_25 | reverse complement strand
CCCGACAACCGGCCGACCCCCTGCAGTGCGGCATCGGCGCGGAACATGAAGCGGGCGAGCGCTGCGCGGCCGGCGTTTTCGTCCGCCCGCGGATTGAGCCGCCGGAAATTATCGCGGATCGACAGCGTCGGATCGAGCAGGCTCACCCGCTGGTCGAGCACGGCGGATCTGACCGGTACCCGCACTGTGCCGGAGAAGGGCGACAGGCTGCCGGAAACCAGCGACAGCAGCGTCGTTTTTCCCGAGCCGTTCGGACCGGTGACGGCGACCCGTTCCGGCCCGGTGATCTCGAAGGAGAAGTCGTGCAGGACCGGCTTTTCAACCTCGTAACCGGCGGTGACGTTGTCGAGCCGGAGCACGACCCGGCTCGCGGGCAGGCCGGTCGACGGCAACGTCACGGTGAGCGGCTGCAGGATCTCGATTTTTTCACGCGCGGAGGAGATATCGACGGCCGCCTGGGTTCGCAGCCGCTCGGCAAGCCGGGCATTGTCGCCGCTGGTGTTTTCCGCGCGCCGCTTCAGGCCGCCGGCGACGATACGCGGCATGTCGCCCCGCGCGGCCTTCTTCTTGCCGGCGCTGTCCTTGCGCGCCTTGCGCTCGGTGGTTTGCTGCGCGATGCGACCGACCTCCGCCATCCGCTTTTCGGCGTCGGCGAGATCGTGCTCGGTGGCTGCCAGTTCCAGCGCCTTTCGCTCAAGGTATCGGCTCCAGTCGCCACCATAACGGGTGGCACCAAGCGCGGTCAACTCGCCGATTGCATCGACAGTTTCCAGCAACTCACGGTCGTGGCTGACGATGATCGCTCCACCTCGCCAGCCGGCGAGGAGGTCGATCACCGCCTGGCGGCCCTCTCGGTCGAGATTGTTGGTGGGTTCGTCAAGGATCAGGAAATCCGGCTCGGCGAAGATCAGCGCCGCCAGCCCTGCGCGGGTGCGCTGGCCGCCCGACAGCGTATCGAGCGGTGTATTCGCATCCGCATGGAGGCCTGCCCGCGCCAGCGCCTCGGTCATGCGCGCCTCCAGCATCCAGTCGGCATCGGCCAGTTCCTCGGCGGACGCCTCGCCGGCTTCAGCTCGGGCAAGGATAGCCAACGCATCGCGCGTGCCAAAGAGGTCGGCGATCGTCTCACCGGACGTGACCTGCACGCTCTGGCACAGCATCTCGAGGCTGCCGGAAACCGAGACCGTACCGGATGTGGGCATCAACTCGCCGGTGATCAACTTCAAAAGCGTGGTCTTGCCAACGCCGTTGCGCCCGACAAGGCCGGCGCGTTCGGGGCCGAAGCTGAGGTTCAGATTGGAAAAAAGCGGCCGGCCGTCAGGCGTGGACCACGAAAGATTTGCAAGCGTAATGGCAGGCATGGACGGATTCCCGAATGGCAAGGCAAAGCGGCGTTGCGTTTCGGCTGGAATCCATGATCCACCATCCTGTAGGTGCTGCAGACAGCTTTTTTTTAGGCGGAAAATGCGGCGCGTTCAAGACTGGCGGGGAGATGGCGCGCCGGTTCCTTGTCTGTCGACCGGAGGCATCAGGAGATACCTCGTGGGCTTTTAAGAACACCACCTAGAAAGAGCGGTTACGCCCGCTCCTCCCACAGTTTCGCAAGCTCCACCACCGTCTTCACCGCCAGTTCCATGTCCTGGCTGCTGACGAATTCCAGCGGCGAATGGAAGGCGTGGCCGCCCGCAAAGAGGTTGGCACAGGGCAGGCCCATGAACGAGAGGCGCGAGCCGTCCGTGCCGCCGCGGATGCTGCCACGCACCGGGTTCATGCCGGCCCGGCTGATCGCCTCGACCGCGTAATCGACGATGCCCGGATGCTGGTCGAGCACCACCTTCATGTTGCGGTACTGTTCCTTGACGGTGAAGGTGTAGGTCGAGCCCGGATAGTCGGCGATCACCTGCCTGGTGATCTCCTCGAGCAGGGTCTCCTTGGTCTTCAGGCCCTCCTCGGTGAAATCGCGGATGATGAAGGAGAGATTGGCCTTTTCCATCACGCCAGTCATGCCGGTCGGGTGGATGAAGCCATCGCGGCCCTTGGTGGTCTCGGGCGTCATGTCCTTCGGTAATCCGGCAACGATGCGGCCGGCGATCTTGATGGCGTTTTCCATCTTGCCGAAGGCGAAGCCCGGATGCATGGCGACGCCCTTGATGGCGATTTCCACCGCATCGGCCGAAAACGTCTCGTCCTCGATCGTGCCGGCGGTCTCGCCGTCCAACGTATAGCCGAAATCGGCACCAAGCTTTGCGAGATCCACCTTGTCGACGCCGCGGCCAATCTCCTCGTCGGTGGTGAAGAGGATGCGGATGGCGCCGTGCCTGACGTCCGGGTTGTTGATGAAGAACTCGGCGGCCGACATGATCTCGGCAATGCCAGCCTTGTCGTCGGCGCCGAGCAGCGTGGTTCCGTCGGAGGTGATGATGTCGTTGCCGATCTGGTCCTTCAGCACCGGATGTTCGGACACCCGGATCACCTGGTTTCTGTCGCCGGTGAGCTGGATGTCGCCCCCCTGGTAGTTCCTGACGATCTGCGGCTTGACGTTGGTGCCGGTGAAATCGGGTGCCGTGTCCATGTGGGCGCAGAAGCAGATCACCGGCACGTTGTTCTTCGACGTCGTCGCCGGGATCGTCCCGTAGATATAGCCGTGCTCGTCGAGATGCGCATCGGTAATGCCGATGGCCAGCATTTCCTCGACCAGCAGCCGGCCGAGATCCTTCTGTTTCATCGTCGACGGCTGGGAGGGAGACTTGGCATCCGACTGGGTGTCGATGACGACGTAACGCAGGAAACGATCGGTAACACTATCGGCCATGGGTGATCCATAAATTGCGAACAGAATGGGAGTTGTAGCGGGCGGATGTGGGTGCGTGAAGCGGGGAAATGCAGTGAGCGGTTGGCGATTGCCGTTCATCCGGATGCCGCCACCTTCTTCCCGGTCGCGGGGAGAAGGTTAGACTGCGGAAATGCTGCGCGCCATCACCGGTGCGGCGCTGCTGGCGAGAATGGCAAAAGCGACGGAAGAAAGGGATTGGCGCCGCGTCGGGCGCTTGAGTGACCTAGAGAGGCCCGACCCGAGGCAACCCTTCTGGAACATTAAATCGTCACGGCTGCTGTCCGTAAGCCGTCGCCACCTCCGAGCGCGCCGCGATGTCCGAGGCGGGCAGAGATCGCCCGTGCCGCGACGAGCAGCGGTTCGGCAAAACCGTTGAGATTCTTCAGCGACAGGCGCTGAACGGGACCGGCGATCGCGACGGCGCCGACCACGTCCGACTGGGCGTCGCGGATGGGTGCGGCGATGGCGCGCATGCCGAGTTCGTTCTCCTCGTCTTCCACTGCGAAACCGAGGCGGCGGACATTGCCGAACAGTTTCCGCAGCTTGTCGGGGTCGGTGACGGTTTTGGGGGTTCGGGGCGGCAGGGTCGCCCCGACAAGGGCACCGATGCGGTTTTCCGGCTGGAAGGCGAGAATTGCCCGGCCGGCAGCCGTCGAATGATAGGGTGCGCGCATGCCGATCTCGGCATTGATGCGCACCGCCTGCCGGGAAGGCTGGACGCGGACATACATGATCTCCGGCCCGGCCGGCACTGCAAGCAGCACCGTCTCGTCCGTCTCCTGCCTCAAGTCGACCAGCAGCGTGCGCGCTTCGGCGGAAAGGTCCATGCGGTTGCGCACCAGCGAACCGAGCCCGAAAAGTTCGAGCCCCAGCCGGTAGCGGCCGGTCTCGCGATTCTGCTCGAGGAAATCTTCGGCCATCAGCGTCACCACCAGGCGATGGACGGTGCTCTTGGCAATGCCGAGGCGGCGGGCGAGCTCGGTGACGCCGATCTCCGCATCGTCGCCTTCGAAAGCCTTGAGGATGCGGATCGCCATCGACACCGAGGAGAGCCGACCCTTCCGGTCCTCGTTCTGCGCGCCCATGTCCCTCGTGGTCTTCATGTCATTTGTCGCTTCCATGACAATCTGCCGGCACGCAACCGGACAACAGGCGCGGTCGACGCGCCAACTGCAAAAGCGCCGTTGACAGCCGATTGTCCAAGGGAATATTCTACTTGTGGACCGGCGTTCCATATAGAAGAACACATGACGACGACTAAAGCAAGCGGAAACGCCAGCGGTGGCTGCACGGTTTGGCGGCCTGCCAGGAGCCGGGCTCGCCGAACAAGGACCTGAACCGAAAGACCGCCCCATTGGATACCCGCAAGACCGTGCCGCTGATCGTCGCATCGGCCCTCATCATGCAGCAGATCGATTCGACGGCGATCGCCACGGCCCTGCCAACGATTGCCGACGCGCTCGGCGAGCCGCCGCTGGCGCTGCATTCAACGATCACCGTCTACGTGCTGTCGCTCGGCGTGTTCCTGCCCTTGAGCGGCTGGCTCGCCGACCGTTTCGGCGCCCGGCGGGTGTTCTGCCTGGCGGTCGCGCTGTTCACCTTCGCCTCGCTGCTCTGTGCCGCTTCGACCACCCTCACCATGCTGATCGCAGCGCGCGCGCTGCAGGGTTTTGGCGGCGCGTTGATGCTGCCGACGGCACGGCTGATCCTGGTGCGCTCGGTGCCGCGCGAGGAACTGGTGTCCGCCATGGTGCTGATGAGCATGCCGGCCGTGGTCGGCCCGGCGATCGGCCCGCTGCTCGGCGGCTTCATCACCGGCATCAGTTCGTGGCACTGGATCTTCTGGATCAATCTGCCGGTCGGCATCGTGGCGATCATCCTGACGCTTGCGCTCATCGAAAAAGTCCCGCCGACGGAACGCACCTCCTTCGATTTCCTCGGCTTCATCCTCACCGGTACCGGCATCGGCGCGGTCATCTTCGGGTTCGATTCCTTCGCCCGCGGCATGAATTCCAGCGCATTGGTTCTGGTTGTGGGCGGCATCGCCCTGCTCGGCCTCTACATCCGCCATGCGCGCAAAACCCGAAATGCCATCCTCGACCTCAGGCTCTTTCGATATCCCACATTCCGATCGAGCGTCACCGGCGGCTCGCTGTTTCGGATCAGCATGGGCGCTCTGCCTTTCATGCTGCCGCTGCTGATGCAGGAGGTCTTCCGCTATACGCCGCTGCAATCGGGCGCCATCACCTTCGTCTCGACGATCGGCGCCTTCGGCATGCGAACCATGACGAGGCGCATCCTGCGTCGTTTCGGTTTCCGCAGCGTGCTCTTCTGGAACGCATTGATCGCCAGCGCTTCGATGGCGCTGCTCGCCACTTTCACGCCCGGCACGGCGCCGGCGGTCATGGTGGCCATCATTCTGCTCGGCGGCTTTTTCCGGGCCTTGCAGTTCACATCGCTGAACACGCTGACATTTGCGGAAACCGAAGACTCGGAGATGAGCCACGCGACGTCGCTGTCGCAGATGGCGCAGCGCATCGCCCAGAGCACCGGCGTCGCGATGTCGGCCATGCTTTTGCACTATTTTTCCGGCGGCTCCGAGACGCTGACCAACTTCGCCTTCGCGATGTCCTTCATCATCATCGCGGTCATTTCGGCATCCTCGTGCCTCTCATTCTTCCGCCTGTCCGAGACGGCCGGCGACGTGCTCGCAGGCCGCAAGAAGGAAGCGAAGGAGGAAGCTATAGCCGCCGAGCAGGCCGATGCGGCAGGGTAACGATGCGGGCGGGGCGTGGCGAATTGAAGCTCGCCGACATTGGCCGGCGAGCCCTCCGTGGCTGCGACCCCGTGTGTGATCGGTTGCAGCCCACGTGAGCAGCCGCGCGCGAACAGCCATCGGCGGGTCCGTCCATGGTTCATGGTCACGGACGCGCCTTTAGGCCGCTCACGGCGATGAAAGGGTTTTCGCTCTCGGTCAGTCCAGTCCGAACGGACTACTGGATCAGCGAGGCGGCGTTGCGTGTCGTTGGGGCTTTGGTAGGTTTTGCGTCGACCGGGACGATATCGACGACCTCCGAAAGCAGGAACTGCTTTGGAGAGCCACAGATGGTGGCATAGACGATCCGGTCTAATATTTTCAGGCTTTCGGACACGAAGGTCCGTTGGTCGCCATTGTCGAGCACCGATACAACGTACATGTTGATCCCACAGAGGTTAGGCGCGCAGTCATTCGCGCACCAGCATTTTTAGCCCCCGATGGTTAATGGGAGGTTAAATCCGCCACGGACGACCTGCCGCAAAATGATCGCGGGTTAGAGCGCCGGCAC
Organism: Neorhizobium sp. T6_25; assembly: GCF_002968555.1. Classification (NCBI taxonomy): domain Bacteria; kingdom Pseudomonadati; phylum Pseudomonadota; class Alphaproteobacteria; order Hyphomicrobiales; family Rhizobiaceae; genus Neorhizobium; species Neorhizobium sp. T6_25. Next base: position 39,562 of record NZ_PVBL01000039.1, on the reverse strand, counting down.
CAACCGCCCTTTGTCATCGTCTGCCGAATCCGCAGTGGGCCGCACCGCCCCCCTTGAAACGGACCTGCTCGTGCGCTAGCTAAAGGCGACAAAGAACTTAGCACACTAATATTATGCCCACGATGAAACCCGATCCGATCGCATCCGAATTCTTCGAGGCGCTGACCAAGGTCAGCCGCAAGATCCGTACCGCCTTCAACCAGCGTGTCATGGCGCATGGGCTGACCTACCCGCGCGCGCGCGCCCTGTTTCGCCTCGCCAAGAAGCAGAACATGACGCAGAGCGAGCTTGCTTGCGAGCTGGAACTCGAACAGGCGACCATGGTGCGTCTTCTCGACCGGATGGAGGAGAACGGCCTGATCGAACGCCGGCCGGACCCGAACGACCGTCGCGTCAAGCTTCTGTTCCTGACGGTCCACGGCGAGGAACAGGCAAGCCTTGTGAGCTCAATTGCCGACCACATGCGCGAGCAGATCTTTCAGGATATCGATGCCGAGCAGGTGCAGGTCGCCATGGCACTGTTCGAGCGGATCACGGCCAATATCGGGGAGATGGAGGACATCGATGTCCCCGCGTGAGACGACGGCAAGGCAGGACGACGCAACGATCATAGGACCGGATTTCCGTAGAACGGCGGCGCCGATCGAAACCGTCGAGACAGCACCGCGCGCTCCGGAACCCGCCGCTCCCTCCGCGCCTGCCCCGGTCGCGCCGCCTGCCTTCGTGCCCAAATCGCCGGCGATGACCGCGGCCTATATGCTGGCAGGCATGCTGATTGCCCTGACGCAGGGGCTCGGCATGAGCTTCATCTCCACCAATCTGCAGCAGATCGCCGGGGCGATGGACCTGACCCAGACCGAAGCTACCTGGCTGATGGCCGCCTATCTCTTTCCAAATGCCAGCCTGACGCTGCTGCTCTTCAAGGTGCGGGCACAATACGGTCTGCGCAATTTCGCCGAAGTGGCGATCGTCTTTTATGGGCTCGTGTGCCTGGCACATTTCTGGTCCGACAGTTACGAAAGCGCGCTGGCGTTGCGTTTCTTTGCGGGCGTCGCGGCCGCGCCGATGACCTCGCTCGGTTTCCTTTATGTGCTCGAGCCGGTTTCCCCGACGAAGAAATTGAGCGTTGGCCTCTGTGCCGCGCTGACGGCCCTTGCCCTGCCCGCGCCGGTGGCCGGCATCATCTCGCCTTATCTCCTCGATATCGGAGGTTATCACGCGCTTTATCTCGTCGAGATGGGGCTTGCCATGGTGGCGCTCGGCCTCGTCTATGTCCTGCCCCTGACCTCGCCGCCGCGGGCGAAAGTGATCAGCAGCCTCGACCTTGTCAGCTACCTCTTCCTCGCTGTCGGGCTTGGCTGTTTTGCGGTGGCATTCACCGTCGGTCGGCTCTACTGGTGGACTGCGGTCGACTGGCTCGCCTGGATGATCATCGGCGGCATTGCGGCCTCGGCAATCTTTGCGGCGATCGAGCTCAACCGGAAGAACCACCTGGTCGACATCCGCTGGCTCACATCCCGCGACATCCTGCACTTTGCCGGCGCGCTGATGGTATCCCGTCTGCTATTTTCCGAGCAGACCAGCGGCGCCGTCAACTTTCTGCGCAATACCGGCATGCTGAACGAGCAGATGGCCGGCCTCTACTGGCTTATCCTCGCCGGAGCCGTCGCTTCCGGCATCATCTGCGCCATGGTCATGAAACCCGGCCGGGCGTCGGCGATCCACGCGGTCGCGCTGCTGCTGGTCGCAGTCGGCAGCTATATGGACAGCCAGTCGACCATCCTCACCCGCCCCGAACAGATGTATCTCAGCCAGTTCCTGGTGAGCTTTGCGAGCGGCCTTTTCCTGCCGCCGGCGTTGATGATCGGCATGGGTGCTGCGATGAAGCGCGGCCCAAGCTACATCCTTTCCTTCATCGTCGTTTTCCTCGCCACCCAGAAGATAGGCAGTTATCTCGGCACCGCGCTCTACGGCACCTTCGTGCAGTGGCGGGAGCAGTTCCATTCCTTCCGGCTGGTCTCCGAACTCGCCTCCACCGATCCCTTGGTCGCATCCCGCCTGAAACAGCTCGGCAGCGCCTATGGCAAGGTGCTGGCCGACCAGAACCAGCAGGTTTTGCAGGGCGCCGCCCTCTTCGCCAGGCAGGTCCAGCAACAGGCCTACGCGCTCGCCTACAACGACGCCTCCCTGCTGACCGCCTGGGCATCGCTCGCGGCCCTCGCCTGCCTTCTCGTTCACGTCGCCTGGCGCAACCGCCACCGGCTTTTACCCACCGGTCATCCGAGGCCCGCCGCCGGCTGACGCTCCGAACAGAGCCCAAAGAAGAAACAAAGAACAAGAAACGAAACTGCCATGTCCAAGATCTTCCGCTTCATCGCCACCTATGTCGCGCTCGCGATCGGCGCCGCCGGTATCGTCGTCGTGCTCTACGCCTGGAACCTGCCGCCCTTCCACGGCTCGGTCGAGACCACCAACGACGCCTATGTGCGCGGCCAAGTGACCATCCTCAGTCCCCAGCTTGCCGGCTACCTTACGGAAGTGCCGGTCCAGGATTACCAGAGGGTGCGACGGGGCGATCTGATCGCCAGGATCGACGACCGGATCTACGCCCAGAAACTCGAACAGGCGAAGGCAGCGCTGGCGACGGCCCAGGCTTCGCTCGCCAACTCCGAACAGAGCCGCAAGTCTGCGGAAGCGAAAATTCTCTCCGCCAAGGCCGCCGTCGAAAGCGCCAATGCCGCCTTCGATGCGGCGAGAACCGCCTACGACCGCACCCAAAGCCTCCTCGAAAAGAACATCGCCACCCAGAGCGACGCGGAAAAGACCCGCTCCGCCTTCAACCAGGCCCAGGCCGCGGTGCATCAGGCGGAGGCCGCCGAACTGGTCGCCGAACAGGACCTGAACACGATCGTGGTTAGCCGCAAGTCATTGGAGGCCAATGTCGAAAGCGCCAAGGCGGCGGTGAAGCTCGCCGAGATCGATCTTGCCAATACCCGCATCACCGCCCCGCAGGACGGCACGCTCGGCGAAGTCGCCGGCCGCATCGGCCAGTATGTCTCGGTCGGCACCCAGATCGGCTCGATCGTGCCTGCGCAAGTCTGGGTCGTCGCCAACTTCAAGGAAACCCAGCTCGGCGGCATGGCTGCCGGTCAGAAGGTGACCTTCACCGTCGATGCCCTCGGTCATGAGAGGTTCGCCGGCCGGATCGAGCGTTTTGCGCCGGCCACGGGCTCGGAATTCTCGGTCATCAAGGCCGACAACGCCACCGGCAACTTCACCAAGGTTGCCCAGCGCATCCCGGTCCGGATCGCTATCGAGCCGCAACAGAGGCTCACCGACAGGCTGGTCCCTGGCATGTCGGTGGTCGCAAGTGTGGACCTCGCGCAAGGGGACATGGCGCGCGGCGTGGCTCTTGCGGGCGGCAAGCTCGACTGACCGACGGCCAATCAAACTGGACACGCCCTCCCGGTGCTCCGGAAGGGCGTTTCTTCATCCGATCTGACGCGACGGATCAGTGCGCCGTGTTCACCTGCCCGCCCTTCTTCTTCGCATCGTGGGTGTGGTGGCTGTCGCGTTCGCCGCCGCCGCCCGAGACCCGGCTCTTGGAGCGCAGGTCGTCGTCGGCCGGTGGCTTCTTCACGTCGAGCGGCACACCCTTTTTCGCATCCGGGGCGTTTTCATGGGACGCGCCCGGCCCGCCCTGGCGGATGCTCGCGGGTGTCTTGTGCGATGTCGACATCATGAACTCCCTATCGGTCCTGCTGATAACCCTGGTGGGTGGTGTTGACCTTGGTATTGCCTTGCTGGCCCTGCTTGCCGGGATCATTCGCCGCCTGGAGCTTGCCGGGTTTGATATCGGACGCATGGGTCTGCTCGCCGGAGCCCTTGTGGCTCAGGTTTTCCGGGGGCGTCGGGGGAAGTTTGCTGCTCATGAAGGGTCTCCTTTTCTTGCGGTTTCCCACTGGTCTAACCCGCAGTGAGTCACGATGTTCCATCAGACGTGTTGTTGCCGCCGGGGTGAGGAACCCCCCGCCGCACTCTCGCGTTCGAACGGGTTAAAGAGGCAGGGAGGACTTCGATGAACGACTTTCAGGATCAGCTTGCCGCAGCGATCAAGCAGGCTGAATTGCCGATAGAAGGTAAATGGTGGCACACCGCCACCGTCTATCAGGTCTATCCGCGCAGTTTTTGCGATCTCAACGGTGACGGCGTCGGCGATATCCCCGGCATCACCTCCAAGCTCGACTATCTGAAATCCCTGGGTATCGACGTGATCTGGCTGTCGCCGATCTACAAGTCGCCGATGGACGACAACGGCTATGACATTTCCGATTTCCAGGACATCGCCCCGGAATTCGGCACGCTTGCCGATTTCGACAGGCTGGTATCGGAGGCCCGCAACCGGGGCATAGGCATCGTCCTCGATCTCGTCGTCAACCACACGTCGGACGAACATCCGTGGTTTCTCGAGAGCCGCAAGGGGCCGGGCAACCCGTTCCGCGATTTCTACGTCTGGCGCAAGCCGGCCGCAGACGGCGGGCCGCCGAACAGTCTCAAATCCTCCTTCGGCGGGCCGGCCTGGACGCTTGATCCCCTGAGCGGCGAATATTACCTGCATCTGTTCTCGACCCGCCAACCGGATCTCAACTGGGAAAACCCGGCCGTCCGGGCCGAGATCTACAAGATGATGAACTGGTGGCTGGAGCGCGGCATTGCCGGTTTCCGCATGGATGTCATCGATTATATCGGCAAGCAGGTAGACCAGGAAATCGTCCACGACGGTCCGCACCTGCACGACTACCTGCAGGAAATGAACCGCGAAACATTCGGCAATCGCGATATCCTGACCGTCGGCGAGACCTGGAGCGCGACACCCGGTTCGGCTCTCCTTTATTCCGGCCGCAACCGCCACGAACTGTCGATGGTCTTCCAGTTCGAGCACGTGACCCAGCAATGGGATGAGATATTCGGCAAATGGCGCTCGAAGCCGTTCGACCTGGTGAAGCTGAAATCGGTGCTTGGCAAGTGGCAATACGCGCTGTCGGACGACGGCTGGAATTCGCTGTTCTGGGGCAACCATGACCTGCCGCGCGCCGTCTCCAAATATGGGGATGCGACCGGTCATCCGGCAGAATCGGCCAAGATGCTGGCGACCGTGCTGCACCTGATGAAGGGCACGCCCTTCATCTACCAGGGCGAGGAGATCGGCATGACCAATGTGCCGTTCACGACGATCGAGCAGTATCGCGACATCGAGACGCTCAACATGCACCGGCTGCATATCGAAGCCGGCCTGTCGCCGGAGGAATTCATCAAGGGCGCCAATGAAAACGCCCGCGACAACGCCCGCACTCCGATGCAATGGAGCGCCGCGCCCTATGGCGGCTTTTCGACCGGCGTGCCGTGGATCGAGGTCAATCCCAATTATCCGACGATCAATGCCGAGCGCGAAATGACCGACGAAAGGTCGATCTGGAACCATTATCGCAAGCTGATCGCGCTCAGGAAACGCCACCCGGTGATCGTCTACGGGATTTATCAGAGCTGGCTCGACAGCCATCCGGACGTCTTCGTCTACTCGCGAACCCTCGACGGGGAGCGTTTGGTGGTGGTCGCCAATTTCAGGGCCCGTGAGGTGCCCGTCGAGCTGCCGGGCGAATTGAGGATACCAGGCGAGTGCCTGATCTCGAACTATGAACCGGTCGACCGGCTGGGTGAAAGCCTGATGCTGAAGCCCTACGAGGCTTTCGCGGTTTTGGCGCAGACGCTTTGAAAAACCGCGTCAATCATCCGTGGACCAGTCAGAGGGAAAATCCATGCCCCGCGGTAGAATACGCAGGATATTAACGCTATGGCGGCACTGCGCTCAAACCCTATGACGCGCAGGCCCGGATGGATATGGTTCCGGACCGTTCCGCGCTGGGGAAATGCCGCGAGGATCATGCAGGCCGCTTCAATTCGATCGATATAGTTTCCAGCGCGCTCGTGCCCGCCCTCTTGGGGCAATTCTCAGATAAATCCGCCGGAGGTCAGTGACGGCTGCCGGTCGAAACTCGACCTTATGAACCACGCTTGTCAGCTTTCGCTTGGCTGGCATGGAATTCGCGAAGTTCCGCGAATACTTTGGCTGCGGGAATACTGGGGCGCGGATCGTCCATGGCTTCCTGAACCTTCAGGCGCATGATTTCGTCCAGGGCTTCCCTTTTCCCGCTCGAGTGCCCGCAGGGCAGCGCGCACTGCCTCGCTGGCGGAGTCATAGTCCCCCGATTCCACCATGGCATCAAGAACTTGCTGCTGTTTACCGAGTGTCAGGGTGATGGATTTGTTGGTGCGCATGTCAGCCTATCCTTTTACGCTGCCCAATCTTGCAACACGACAGTGTCTTGCGCAACCTCCTGTCGGCGGGCGCTAGTTCCTCACCCGCAGCAGCCGCAACGCGTTGATCGTCACCAGCACCGTCGCGCCGGTATCCGCGAGGATCGCCGGCCACAATCCGGTGATGCCGATGATGGTGGTGACCAGGAAGACGGCCTTCAGGCCGATGGCGATGGTAATGTTCTGGTAGATGTTGCGCATCGTCCGTTTCGACAGTTCGATCATGGCGGCGATGTCGCCGACCCGACCGTGCAACGCTGCGGCATCGGCGGTTTCGAGCGCCACGTCCGTGCCGCCGCCCATCGCGATGCCGACATCAGCGGCAGCGAGCGCCGGCGCGTCGTTGATGCCGTCGCCGACCTTGCCGACCACGAAACCCTCGCTTTTCAGTTCGCCGACGATGCGGCTCTTGTCTTCCGGCATCAGTTCGGCACGCACCTCGATGCCGAGGTCCTTGCCGATCGCGGCTGCGGTGCGGGCATTGTCGCCGGTCAGCATCACGGTCCTGATGCCGGCATCGGTCAGCGCCTTCAGGCCGGCCCTGGCGTCGGGACGCGGTTCGTCGCGCATGGCGATGGCACCGGCCAGAACCCCGCCGACGATCAGCACCGAGACGGTCTTGCCTTCGTCGTTGAGGCCGGTGATCCGCCGGCCGTGCGCCATCGGCAGCGAAACCCGCTCGGCTGCGGCCTTCGGCGAACCCAAAAACACCTCCTGGTCTTCGACTATTGCCGTGATGCCCTTGCCGCCGAGCGCCCTGGCATCAGTTGCGGTCGGAATCTCGACCTCGTCATCGGCAGCCTTGGCAAGGATTGCGACGGCGAGCGGATGGCTGGAGCCGGTTTCGAGCGCTGCCGCAAAGCGCAGCACGTCCTCCGCATTGCGGCCGAACGCGATGACATCGGTCACCTGGGGCCTACCCGCCGTCAACGTACCGGTCTTGTCGAGCGCGACGGCGGTGATCTTGCCGAGGGTTTCCAGCACCGCGCCGCCCTTCATCAGCAGGCCGCGGCGGGCACCTGACGACAGCGATGCGGCAATCGCCGCCGGCGTCGAGATGACCAGCGCGCAGGGGCAACCGATCAGCAGGATCGCCAGGCCCTTGTAGACCCACTCGCTCCAGGACGCACCGGCAACGAGCGGCGGCAGGATGGCGACCAGTGCCGCAACGGCGACGACGCCCGGCGTGTAATACCGCGAAAACCGGTCGATGAAGCGTTCGGTGGGGGCCTTGCTTTCCTGCGCCTCCTCGACCAGCCGCACCACGCGGGCAATCGTATTGTCCTCGGCGGCGGCCGTCACGCGAACCCGCAAGGCGGCATCGCCGTTGATCGTGCCGGCAAACACCGTGTCGTCGATGCCCTTGGAGACCGGCGTGCTTTCGCCCGTCACCGGCGCTTCGTCGATCGCGCTTTCGCCGGCGATGATGACGCCGTCCGCGGAAATACGATCACCGGGACGCACGAGGATGGTCGCGCCGACGGCAAGGCTCTCGGCCGGCACTTCGCGGGTCTGGCCGTTTTCTTCGAGCAGCGCGTTCTTCGGCACCAGCGCGGTCAGGCTCTGGATGCTTTGGCGCGCCTTGACGGCCGCGACCCCTTCCAGTAGCTCGCCGATCAGGAAGAGGAAAACCACGGCGGCGGCCTCTTCCGATGCGTCGATGACAACAGCGCCGACGGCGGCGATCGTCATCAGCATCTCGATCGAAAACGGCGTGCCGGCGAGTGCTGCCGTGACGGCGCGGCGGGCAATCGGCACGAGGCCAATCAGCATCGCTGCGGTGAAGATGATTGTGTCATAGGTCGGCACCAGATGGCCGATCCCGTAAGCCGCCGCCAACGCAATGCCGACCACGATGGTCAGGCGGCCCTTCGCCGATTTCCACCACGGTCCGTCCATCGGCCCGTGATCGTGGCTGTGCAGGCCTTCGATTTCCGCCGTGCCGTGGTCGTGGTGGGAATGATCGTGCCCACCGTCATGGGCGTGATGGTGGTCATGCCTCTTGCCGATCTCCCCCCTTGGGGGGGAGATGCCCGGCAGGGCAGAGGGGGGGAACCCCTCGACACCGCGCCGCCGCGCATCCTCACCAGCCTTCTGACCCAGCGTCCTGAGCGAATACCCAAGCCCTACGACCTTCTTCTCGATCGCGCCCAGATCGCCGGTGCCGTCATGCTTCACAGTCATCGTGCCTGAAGCCACCGAAACGGACACGTCCTCGACGCCCGGCATGCGGCGCACCGCGGTGTCGATCTTCGTCGCGCAGCTGGCGCAATCCATGCCGCCAACCTTGTATCGTGCCTGCGTGGTGGTGCTCATCGTCTCATTCCCATTGGATCGAGCCCTGTCTCTACAACCTCTAGCGACTAGAGCTGCAAGACCCAAAATCAGAAAAATTTGCTGGCGAAGCGCATTATCTTTGCTGTAAGCCATGGTGAAGACAGGGGCGTCCGGCAAAGCCGGGCTGAGAAGCACCCTTAGAACCTGAACCAGATCATGCTGGCGGAGGGAGTCGTCAGGGCGTTGACACTGCGCCCCACGCCTGCCCCGCCGAACGAGGCAGATATGCAGACGATAATACCCCTTGGGACCCGTGCAGAGACCCCCGGCCAGCTGCTGACCGCGATGCGCGCCAAAAACCCGCTCGTCCAGAACATCACCAATTTCGTGGCGATGAATATCGCCGCCAACGTGGTGCTGGCGGCCGGCGCCTCGCCCGCCATGGTGCACACCAAGGAAGAAGCCGGGGAGTTCGCCCGCATCGCTGCGGGCCTGACGGTGAATATCGGCACCCTGTCGCCGGATTTCCTGGCCGGCATGAAGGCGGCGGCCGCCTCCGCCACGGAAGCTGGCAAGCCATGGGTGCTCGATCCCGTCGCCCATTACGCCACCGCCTATCGCCGCGCGGCACTTGCCGAGTTGATGGAACTGAGGCCCACGGTCATCCGCGGCAACGCCTCGGAAATCATTGCATTGGCCGGCAGCCAGTCGAGCGGCCATGGCGTCGACAGCGGCGACAGCGTTGCAGCGGCCGAAAGCTCGGCCATTGCCATCGCCCGGCAGCAGGCCTGCGTGGTGGCTGTTACCGGCGAGGTGGATTTCGTCACCGACGGCCGGCGTTCGGTCCGCATCCTCGGCGGCTCTGAGCTGATGCCGCGGGTGACTGCGCTCGGCTGCTCGCTCACCTGTCTGGTCGGCGCCTTTGCGGCAAGCACGGACGATCCCTTCGAGGCGACGGTCGCCGCACTCGCGATGTTCGCGGTCGCGGGCGAAGAAGCGGCCCTCACCGCCTCCGGTCCCGGCTTCTTTTCGCCGATCTTCCTCGACCGTCTCGCGGCGCTGACCGGCGAGACGCTCGATGCAAAGGCAAGGGTCGTCGCAGCATGACCAAAACCTTCGACCTTTCCGTCTATCTCGTCCTCGACCCCGATCTCTGCCGCGAGATCGGGATGGTCGAGACGACAAGGCTGGCGGTCGCCGGCGGCGTCACCATCGTCCAGCTGCGCGACAAGCAGGCGAATACGGCAAAGATGATCGAGACCGGCCGGGCGCTGAAGGCGGTGCTGGCAGGCACCGGCGTGCCCCTGATCATCAACGACGACGTGGAGGCAGCGATCGCGATCGGCGCGGAAGGTCTGCATGTCGGTCAGAGCGACATGGCGGCAGCGGGGGCGCGGCAGCGTGCCGGCCATGGCATGATCCTCGGCCTCTCGGTCGAAAACGAAGACCTGGCACGGCGGGTGGATCCTTCCATCGTCGATTATGTCGGCATCGGCCCGGTGTTTTCGACCAACACCAAGCCTGACCACAAGCAACCGATCGGTTTCCACGGGCTTGCGCGCATCGTCGCCATGGCGCCGGTTCCGGCAGTGGCGATCGGTGGCGTCAAGGCGGAACATGCCGGCCCGGCACTCGCCGCCGGCGCAAAGGGCATCGCGGTGGTGTCGGCCATCTGCGGCCAGCCCGATCCTGAAGCCGCCGCCCGCAGAATTGCCGCGGAAATCGAAAGAGCACGTATATGAGTATCAAAAACGTCCTGTCGGTCGCGGGTTCGGACCCTTCCGGCGGCGCCGGCATTCAGGCGGACCTGAAAACCTTCGCGGCGCGCGGCGTCTATGGCATGGCGGCGCTGACCGCGCTGACCGCCCAGAATACCCAAGGGGTCACCGGGGTGCATGCGGTGCCCGCCGCCTTCGTCGCAAACCAGATCCGCACCATTTTTCTCGACGTACGCGTCGACGCGGTGAAGATCGGCATGATCGCCAATGTTGAGATCGCCGAGGCGGTTGCGGACGTGCTGTGCCCCTATCGCGATAGCGTGCCGATCGTGCTTGATCCGGTGATGATCGCCAAGGGCGGCTCGCCGCTGCTGGCGGTCGATGCGGTGGATGCCGTCACCTACAAGCTGATGCCGCTCGCCACCGTCGTCACTCCCAACCTGCCGGAAGCCGCAGCGCTGCTCGGCGAGACGATCGCCACGACCCGCGAAGAGATGGCAGCCCAGGCCGGCCGGCTGCTGAAGATCGGTCCCAGAGCCGTCCTGGTGAAGGGCGGTCATCTGGAAGGCGAAGACAGCCCGGACGTGCTGGCCGACGCTAACGGCGTCCACTGGTTCGAGGGCAAGCGCACCGCGACCAGAAACACCCACGGCACCGGCTGCACGCTGTCCAGCGCAATCGGCGCCGAGCTTGCAAAGGGCGCCTCGCCCGCGCAGGCGGTCGCCGTCGCCAAGACCTATATCGCCGGCGCAATCGCTGCCGCCGATACCCTCACCGTCGGCACCGGCCACGGGCCTGTCTCGCATTTTTACGCGTGGTGGTGAGACGGCAGCGATTCGGCAGGCGGAACACCGCATAGGCATCGGTCCGAGCCCATGGGTGCGCAGCGTATTTTCGCCATTCATCCAGGCGAAGATGATGATTCTGGCTTCGCTACTATGGCGGAAGAACAGACCGAAATCTTGTCCCCCGAATTTTGCCCGAAACCAGTGTTTCCGGCCTTCCCCGAGAGTACCGCCCTGGCGATAGACCGCCGGTGTTGGATCGGCCGGAATGGTCTTGAAAACCAGCTCCGATAACGCGGCGAGCAGCTTCGCATCGGCCGTAGTCTGACAATACTGGATCCTTGTCCCTTGACCGCTCGACGGCCAACGTCAGGTTTTCCAGCTGATCAAGGAAGAGCGGATGCGCCAGGATAGCCCAGCCGTTGACGACCAAGATCGGCTAGAGATCGACTTCGCCGTCGATCGGTGCGTCGAGGTCCACCTTCATGATCTTGGTCAGAGCAGCCACGCGATCAACCAAAGCCGACGGCAGCGTTGCAAGCATTTGGGGTCGGACTTCGATGTCCTTGGCGAGAAAGGTAAGAAAGCTATCGACCACGGGATCAGATGCATTTACTGCCTCCCCTAACACCGAAACGCCGCGTTCATCGTCGACATAGAAGGCAATCCGGTCTCCGTAATCCAGACCAAGGGCCTGCCGGACGGATTTGGGACCCTCGTCTGACCCTTGGCGGTGATCATGCTGACTTCCTTGAATACATTGGCTGACGATCTCCTTTTCGGCACTGCAAGGAAAAATCCTTACCTGCTCAAGGGAAACATGGCGCGACGCAACTAGCGCCCGAATGCCGGCCTTCAGCCCTTCTGCACTGCAATCTTCTCGAAGGCTATTGCGATCTCCTGGCTGCCGTAGGGCTTTTTCAGAAGCACCGCGCCTTCTACTGCCGCTTCCTCGGGAATGCGGTCGTTGCCGGTCGCGAATACGATCCCGACATCGGGAGATAGCTTGCGCGCCTGCTGTGCGAACTCGCCGCCCGAAAGACCTGGCAGGCCGAGATCTGTGACCACAACGTCAAAACTGCGCACCGCAATCATGGCAATCGCCTCCTCCGCGCTCGAGGCTTCAGAAACCTGGTGCCCGAGTTCGGCCAACAGATCGGCCGTGCTCATGCGGATCAGGAAATCGTCCTCGACAAGCAGCACGGAGTAACGCGGCAGAACCGGCCGCTGCCCGATCGGCGGGGCGGGCGGCTTGGCCGCGAACGACGCCCTCACGCGGTTGCGGTGCTGCTGGCCGTTCAGGACGTGGCGGATCTTTCGTGCCAAGGCTTCGCGAGTATAGGGTTTCGAGAGCAGTTCGACGCCGGGATCGAGCCTGCCACCGTGCACGATCGAGTTTTCCGTATAACCGGAGGTGAACAGCACGGCCATATCCGGCATCCGCTCGCGCGCGTGCCTGGCAAGCTCGGTGCTTTTCAGCGGTCCCGGCATGACTACGTCAGTGAAGAGAAGATCGACCGGCACGCCGCTTTCGATGACGCTCAGCGCACCCGCGGCGTCCTTCGCCTTCAGCACCGCATAACCGAGATCGCCGAGCAGCTCGACGACGGTGGCGCGCACCTGCTCGTCGTCCTCCGCCACCAGAATGGTCTCGGTACCGCCGGTCACCGGGCCGAAATCGGCGTCGGTGACGAGATCCTCGCTGCGCTGGATGCGCGGGAAATAGATCTTGACGGTCGTGCCCTGCCCAAGCTCGCTGTAGATCTTGATATGGCCGCCGGACTGCTTGACGAAACCGTAGACCATCGAGAGGCCGAGGCCGGTGCCCTTGCCGACGGGCTTCGTCGAGAAGAACGGCTCGAACACCTGTTCCATCACCTCCGGCGTCATGCCGGTACCCGTGTCGGTCACCGCCAGCATCACATATTGGCCGGCCGGCACGTCCGCATGCTGGTGCACATAATTGTCGTCAAGGAAAGCGTTGCCCGCCTCGATCGTCAGCTTGCCGCCTTCTTCCATCGCGTCGCGGGCGTTGATCGCCAGGTTGAGCAGCGCATTCTCGATCTGGGTCGGGTCGACCAGCACATTCCAGAGGCCGCCGGAGCGGACCGTCTCGACCTCGATATCCTCGCCGAGCGTTCGGCGCAGCAGCTCTTCCATGCCGGTCAGGAACCGACCGATATTGACGACCTTCGGCTCCAACGGCTGGCGGCGGCCGAAGGCGAGCAACTGGCTTGCGAGCTTGGAACCACGCTGCACCCCGGCAAGCGCATTTTCCACCCGGCGGCCGGCTCGCTCGTTGCTGGCAACGTCCTTGGCGAGAAGCTGAAGATTGCCGGAAATCACCTGCAGCAGGTTGTTGAAGTCATGCGCGACGCCGCCTGTGAGCTGGCCAAGCGCTTCCATCTTCTGGCTCTGGCGCAGGGCCTCTTCCATCTTCATGCGCTCGGAGATTTCGGAAGCGATCTTCTGTTCAAGGCCGGCGTTCAGCACCTGCAGCGCCTCTTCGGCGCGCTGGCGTTCTGCCAGGTCGCGTTCCGCGGCGCGGAAAAGCCGCGCATTGTCGATGGCGATCGCCACCTGACCGGCAGCTCCCACCACCAACCGCTCATGCTCCTCACGGAACTGAGCCGGCTCGGCATGGCCGAAGAACAGGCCGCCGAGCACCTCGCCGGAACGGGAGATCACCGGAACCGTCAGATAGCTGCGCACCGGCAGATGCCCCTTCGGCATGCCGAAATACGGATCATTGCGGCCGTAGCGTGGGTCCGCCATGATGTCGTCGGAGCGGATAACACCCTCGCCGCCAAATGTCGGCGCGAAAACAGCCGTGTTGCGCGGCATCGGAAAATTCTCGAATGCCGACCGGGGAACGCCGGACAGCGCATAGAGCATGTAGCTTTCGCCGCGGTCGTTGACGACGTTGTAGAAGAAAGCTCCAAACTGCGCGCCGGTCAGTTCGACGCCGGCGTCGGTGGTCATCTGCACCACCTTTTCGAGGTCGAGTTCGGCGGATAGTTCGGCCCCGAGACGGTTCAGCACCTCGAGATGCCGGGTCTCCTTGAGGAGCGCGATCTCCGCCTTCTTCTGGTCGGTGACGTCGCTGCCCTGGATGAAGATGCCGGTCGGCTGGCCGGCGTCGTCGACGATCGGCTGATAGACGAAATCCACGAAACGCTCTTCCGGCGGCTGGCCGGGCCGACGCGCCAGCATCACGCTCACACCCTGTCCGAGATGGGGACGGCCGCTTCTGCGAACCTCATCGAGCAGGTCGGAAAACCCCTGCTCCGCCACTTCCGGCAGGGCTTCGCGAATAGGCCGACCGAGCAGCTCGCGGCCACCGACAAGGCGCATATAGGCGCCGTTCGCCATTTCGAAAACATGGTCCGACCCTGTCACCATGGCCATGAAGCCCGGCGCCTGATCGAACATCAGTCTCAGACGCTCGCCCTCGCCCTGCAGCCGACGCTCCGCCCGCACCTTGGCGGTGTTCTCCACGACGATCGCCACCACGCCGAATGGCTTTCCGACCTCGTCGTAGATTGGGGAATAATAGAGGTTCATGAAGGCGGATGCGGGCACGCCGGAACGGTCGAGCACCATTTCCTGGTCGGAATAGGCAAGCGTGCCGCCGGCGAAACAGACCTTCATGACGTTGTCGTTGAAGTCGGCGACTTCAGGCCAGCCCTCGCGCACCTTGGAGCCGAGGATGGCGGGGTGGCGCCGTCCGGCAAAATCGGAATAGGCGTCGTTATAGATCATCACCCCGTCCTCGTTCCACAGCGTGACGATCGGGACCGGCGAACGGAGCATGAGGGAAATCGTCGTCTTGAGGCTCTGCGGCCAGGCGGCGATCGGCCCAAGCGAGGTGCCCGCCCAATCGAAAGCCGCAATAAGACGGGCCATTTCGCCGCCATGGGAAAGAAAGGCTGTCTCGGCAGTCGAATGATTCATCATCGGGCTTTCGGCGGCGATCGGCTATGCCGTCCTACATGACAACGATCACCTGAGACAGCCTTTTTGACAATCGTCAACTAGGGCATTGCCACGAAAAAGCCATGGGCGCCGACAGCTATTTTCGACGTAGTCCGAAGGCTTCAGGCGAGGTCCGTACGGGCAAAGTCGTCGCCCTTGTAGAGCAGCGACAGGCCGCGGTTTTTAGCGCAGGCATAAGAAAGGCAATCGGCGAGGTTGAGCTGCGCCGGTTGTCTCCTGCCCTTGCCGTAATCCCGGAAAGCCCGGATCGCCAGCTCGCCATCCGCTTCCTCGATTGGCACGATCTCGACGCCGCTGCTTCGGAGAAAGTCCGAAATCACCATCTGGGTCACAAGAGGATCGGCAATCCGCCTGGTTGACAGAACCATTGTTGCCTCGAGAATAACAAGCGGGCTTGTCAGGAGGCGCTCGGCACCCTCCATCCGTTTCGACCAGGCGGGGCCGTCATCTTCCTGGGCAAGAATTGCCACGATCACCGAGGTATCGATGAACACTAGTGGCCCCACATCTCATCAATCTCGTCCTTGGTCATCTCGCGGCCCTCGCCGGCGCCGAGTGCCTTCAGCTTTTCAGCCAGGAAGGCGTGCCGCTCGGCGAACGACCTGCTCTTCTCCTGTGCGGAGTTTTCCTTTTCCAGCTCAGCTTTCAGGGCCGCTATTACCGCTTCGGTCAATGTAATCTTCCGCTTCTCCGCCAGTTTGCGGGCTAGTTCATGCGCAAGGGGATCACGTATCTGCAGGTTCATGGCCGTCGCTCCGGTCTTTGTCATGACAAATATCAGATCCGTCATGACAAAGCGAGTAAAACCCTGTCAGCCGCAACGCCCTGCCTGGGTCAATGCCGCGCTCACGCCGGAAAGCGAGAAAGTATAGCTGGTCTGCGTGCCGCGCTGGGAGACTGCTTCGAGCGTCATGCTGCTTCCCGATTTCATCGCGGCGATGAGTGCGGCATCGATGCTCTCCTGCTTCGTCCAGCCGGAATTGCCCTTCGGCTCCAGGGCGAAGGTCCGGCCGTCGACGGTGACCGTCATCTGCGATCCGCCCTTGAGGTCGTAACCCATGATCGCCTGCGGATAGAAGCCCGATCCGGAAGGCTTCGGCGCGACCAGGAAAAAGTTGTCGCCGTGATCGACATTGGCGGGCTGCATCTGCGTCGGCGTGGTCAGCACGTAGCAGGTCGTGCCGCCGTCGCCCTTGTAGGAATAAAGCCCCCAGGCATCGAATTTTCTCAGCATGCTCGGGCTGGGCTGGGCAAGGACGGGTGCTGCGAGCGTGGAAAGAGCGAGCGCGGAAAGGGCGAAAAGCTTGATGGACAATCTTGTCTCCATGGTCGGAAATGGCGAGGAAGCCGCGGCGGCGATGGCCGCGCGCAGAAGATAGCCCATTCAAAAATCGATCGGTTATCACAAGGTTAATTGCATCGGGCGCGCGTTCCGAAACGAGGCACGCGCAAGGCCCGGATGCGGCCGGATCGTGATCCGCGTGACTTTGCGCTTCCCCCGGGTTTCCGGTGATGCCGCCAAAGGTTAATGCCCCGCGGTCACAGCCCGGTCACAATCATGTCAGGCGGCCATAATGCTGTGCACATTTGCCGTGGGTCGAAAGGTGGCCTCCAAGGGCCACCTTATATCGGGAGATTATTCCGGCTTCGTCGCGCAGATCGCGAACCGTTCCTGCACCATGCGTTCGAGGCCACGCAGGAAGGGCATCTTGCGGGCCTGGGCCCAATGGATGTCGGACAGCTTGCGGTCGACCACGATGTTGACGAAACCCACCTTGGTCAAAAGATCGACCACTGCTTCAGCCGGCATCGCGTCGGAGAAATAGACGCGCGAGCGGATGTTCTGGTGGCGCGCCGCCATAGCGGGGCTCATGTGGCTTGGCGCAGGCTTGCCGGTGATCCTCGACCAGAACTTCTGCAGCCCCTTGACCCAGGTCTCCTTGCCCATGTTGCCGTCGAGGATCAGCAGCTTGCCGCCCGGCTTCAGGACGGAGAACCATTCCGCAAAGGCGGCCGGCGGATCGACCAGCGTCCATACCAGATGCCGATTGGTGATGACGTCGTAACTGTTCTTCGGCTCCATTGTGTTTTCAGCATCGCCGGACACGAAGCGGATATCGGTGCCGCGCTTTGCAGCCTTCGCGCGCGCTTGGCCCAGCATCGCATCCGACCAGTCGAGACCGGTGACCTTGAATCCCACGTCGTTCATCAGATGCGAAATGACGGCGGTGCCGCAGGCGAGATCCAGAGCAGCGCGGCCGGTGCCATCGCCCAGATGCTTGCGGATCAGCCTCTGCCAACCCTTGCGTTCTTCCTCCGAAAAGATTTCATGGCCGACGCTCTCGTCAAACGTCGCCGCTCTCTCCGACCAGAAGTCGCGGATTTCATCACGAATGGAATAGTTGGAGTTCATTGAATTCATTATAGGCGCCCCGACAGTCAGACTACTTTGGAAAAGCTCTAAAACATAAAACTTGATTCCAAAAGTCGTATTTCATATGCATGCGGACATTATCAGACGTCGGGGGAGTTTCCAGATGAATTTCGCGAAAATGCTTGCCACATCTGCGGTTGTGCTGGCGAGCCTTCTGCCCTTTTCCGTACTGGCGCAGTCCTTCACCGTCAAGGACGTGGCCGGTCGTGAGGTGACGTTCGACAAGCCGGTTGAGCGCGTCATCCTCGGGGAAGGCCGGATGCTTTATTCGGTTGCTCCGATCGAAAAGGAAGATCCCTTCTCCAAGATCGTCGGCTGGCGCAACGACCTGTTGACCACCGACAAGGACGGTTACGACACCTATCTCGCGAAATTCCCGAAGGGCAAGGAACTGCCTTTCCTCGGCAATCTGACCGACGGCACGCTTCAGACCGAGACCGTCGTCAAGCTGAACCCGGACGTCATGCTGCTGCCGATCGGCAACAAGAAAGCTGCCGACGAGGTGAAACTCGAGGAGATGCTGAACAAGATTGGCGTGAAGATCGTCTATATCGACTTTCGCGAGCAGATTCTTGCCAATACCGAACCGAGCCTCAAGGTGCTTGGCAAGCTTTTCGGCCACGAGGACCGCGCCGAAGCCGTCGCCGCCTATTGGAAGCAGCAGATGGCGCGGGTGACGGACAAGCTCAAAGCCGCCAATCCAAAGAAACCCAATGTCTTCATGTATCGTGCGGCCGGCCTCGTCGAGTGCTGCGGCACGTTCGGTCCGGACAATTTCGGCCTGATGGTGGATTGGGCAGGCGGCCATAACCTCGGTTCTGACTTCCTTCCGGGCTATACCGGCTCGATAAATGCCGAGCAGGTCGTCGCCTCCAATCCGGATGTCATTGTCGTCACCGGTTCCAACTGGAGCCAGACCAAGAACGCCAAGGACTTCGTGAATGTCGGTCCGACGGCCGCCGCAACCGCCGAGAACAGCGGCAAGGCGCTGAACGCCCTGATGCAGAACGCCGCCTTTACCGGTTCCAAGGCGGTCGCGGGCGGCAATGTGCATGCCATCTGGCACCAGTTCTATACGAGCCCCTACCAGTTCGCCGCCGTTCAGCAGATGGCAAAATGGTTCCATCCCGAGCTGTTCGCCGACCTCGATCCGGACGCGACTTTCAAGGAATTCCACGAGAAATTCCTGCCGGTCCCTTATCAGCCGGGTTACTGGCTGGACGCCAAGGCAACGAAGTAAACGATATGGCCGAGATCGCCGCATTGCCGATCGAAATTGAAGCCGGGAGGGAACGCTATCGCGCTCTCGCCCGCCGGAAACTTCTGATCCTCGCCGCCATGACGGCCGCTCTCTGCCTGTCATTTGCCGTCGATCTCGCCTGGGGGCCGGCCCGCTACAGCCTCGGCGAAGTCGTCGCCGCGCTGATAAACCCCTCGTCGGTCTCGGCCCAGATACGGGCGGTCGTCTGGGATATCCGCATGCCGGTCGCCGTGATGGCAATCGTGGTCGGGGCCGCGCTGTCGGTCGCCGGTGCGCAGATGCAGACGATCCTGGCCAATCCGCTCGCAAGCCCGTTCACCCTCGGCATCTCGGCGGCTGCCAGTTTCGGGGCGGCACTGGCGATCGTCACCAGCGTCTCCATCCTGCCGGTTGCGGCCACCCTGCTGGTGCCGGCCAACGCCTTCATCATGGCGCTGATCGCCACGCTGTTCATCCACTTCATCTCGCAGATGCGCGGCGTTTCGGTGCAGACGGTCGTCCTGCTCGGTATCGCTCTGGTCTTCACCTTCAACGCGCTGCTCGCCTTCCTGCAATATCTCGCGTCCGAGCAGGCGCTGTCGGCCGTCGTCTTCTGGACCATGGGCAGCCTCACCAAGGCGACCTGGCCGAAGATCGGCATCACCCTTGCCGTCCTGTTGATCGCGCTGCCGCTGTTTGCGCGCCACGCCTGGGCGCTGACGGCGATCCGGCTCGGCGAAGACAAGGCCGCGAGCTTCGGCGTCAACGTCCGGCGCATCCGGCTCGAAACCATGCTGATCATCTCGCTGCTCGCCGCGGTCCCGGTCAGCTTCGTCGGCACGATCGGTTTCGTCGGCCTGGTCGGCCCACATATCGCCCGCATGATCCTCGGCGAAGACCAGCGTTTCTTCCTGCCGGGCTCGGTCCTGTCGGGAGCGCTGCTTCTGTCGGTCACCTCGATCGTCTCGAAGTCGATCATCCCGGGCGTCGTCTTCCCGATCGGCATCATCACCGCGCTGGTCGGAGTACCATTCTTCTTCTCGCTCATCCTCTCGAATCGGAGCCGGTCATGGTAGCGCTGCAACTGCAATCGGTCGGCGCCTATCACGGCCGCAAGCTGTTCGTGGAAGACGTGACGACGCCGGTCATGAAGGCGGGAGAGCTGATCGCCGTCATCGGCCCGAACGCCGCCGGCAAATCGACGCTGTTCAAGCGCATCACGGGCCTTCTGAAAGGCCCCGGCAATATCGTCATCGATGGCGCCAGGACCAGGAACGCCATCACCTACATGCCGCAGGACACTTCGGCCAATGCGGTGCTGACCGTCTACGAATCCATTCTTCTCGCCCGCAAGCAGGGCCAGTCCTGGACCGTCAGCGACAGCGACCTCTCGTTCATCGACGAAATCATGAGGGCGCTCAACATCACCTCCATCGCGTTTCGCGATCTCGGCGCGCTCTCCGGCGGCCAGCGCCAGCTGGTGTCGATCGCCCAGGCACTGGTTCGCGAACCGGAAATCATGCTGATGGACGAGCCGACCAGCGCGCTCGATCTTCACCGTCAGGTCGAAGTGCTGGATTTCATGCGGCGTCGGGCCCGCTCGAAAGGCATGATCGTGATGATCGCCATCCACGACCTCAACCAGGCCCTGCGTTTTGCCGACAAGGTTCTGGTGATCGCCAACGGCCGCATGCGCGCCTGCGGCAACGCGCGCGAAGTCGTTACCGTCGACATGCTGCGCGACGTCTACAAGGTCCACGCCCGCATCGAGAAATGCTCGATGGACCACGACCATGTGATCGTCGACGGGACGGCACACTAGTCGGCGACAGGGACGAGGCCTTCGTCTCCCCCAGCAACTTCCTGAACTAGTGCGGTGCACCCTTTTCCACGGTCAGATGCTTTCCGAGGATATCCTCGTTGGCGAGCAGGTCGGCGCTGGTACCCTGGTAGACGATCGCACCGCGATCGAGGATGACGGCGTCGTCAGAGAGCGGCAGCACCTTGCGGGCCTTCTGCTCGATGATGATGGCCGACATGCCCTCGCCCTGGGTGATGCGCTGGATCGCCGAAAGCAGTTCGTCGACGATGAGGGGCGCCAAGCCTTCGGTCGGCTCGTCAAGGAGAAGCAGTTTCGGATTGACCATCAGCGCCCGCCCGACCGCCAGCATCTGCTGTTCGCCGCCGGAGAGCTGGTTGCCGAGGTTCTTGCGGCGCTCCTTGAGGCGCGGGAACATCGTGTAGACCCGTTCCAGCGTCCAGACGCCGGGGCGTGCGATCGCCGTCATGTTCTCCTCGACGGTCAGCGACTTGAAGATATTGCGCTCCTGCGGCACCCAGCCGATGCCTGCTGCGGCACGCCGGTCGGCGCGCAGTTTTGTCACGTCGCGTCCCATCAGGTGGATCGAGCCGGAATGATGGGTGGTAACGCCGGCGAGCGTATTGACGAAGGTTGTCTTGCCGGTGCCGTTGCGGCCGAGCAGCGCCAGCGTCTTGCCCTCTTCGATCGTCAGGCTGATGCCGGCGAGAACGCTTGCCTCGCCATAACCCGCGACCAGTTTTTCGGTGACCAGAACCGGGGCGCTCATGCGTTTTCTCCAAGATAGACGGCCTTGACACGCGGATCGCTGGAGATTTCCGCAACCGTTCCTTCGACAAAGACCGCGCCCGCCACCAGAACCGAAATCCGGTTGGCGAACGAGAAGACCAGGTCCATGTCGTGCTCGATCAGCAGCACGGTGACGTCGGCCGGAAGGTCGGAGACGATCTGCAGCACTTCGTGCCGCTCGTCCTCCGGGACGCCGGCGGCTGGTTCGTCGAGCAGCAGGACACGCGGCTTCGACGCAAAGGCCAGGGCGATCTCGAGCAGGCGCTGCTTGCCATAGGGCAGGATCACGGTGCGCTCACCCATGACAGAGGCAAGGCCGAAGCGCGCCAGCAGGTCTGCCGCCTCGTCGACGACCTTGCCGTAACCGGCGATCGACCGCCACAGATTGTGGCCGACGCCTTCGCGCTCGGCGATTGCCAGCGTCACGGTTTCGAGCGGGGTGAACTCGTTGAACAGCTGGTTGATCTGGAAGGTGCGAGTCAACCCGCGCTTGACCCGCCGGAACGAGGCCATCGAGGTGATGTCCTCGCCTTCGAGGAAAACCTGGCCTTCAGATGGCGGCAGCACACCAGTCAGAAGGTTTATCAGCGTCGTCTTGCCGGCGCCGTTCGGGCCGATCAGCGCATGGCGAGCGCCGCGCTCCACCTTCAGGCTCACATCGTTGGTGGCGAGGAAGGCACCGAAGCGGCGCACCAGGTGCCTGGTTTCGAGAACGATCTCGCTCATCAGCGGTCCTCCTTCTTCGACAGGCGCTCGGGCAGGTATTCCACCCAGCGCGACAGCCGGTCGCGGCCGATCAGCACCAGGATGACGAGCAGCAGGCCGATATAGAACATCCAGTATTGCGGCGTGATCACCGACAGCCAGTCCTTGACCAGCGTGAACAGGATCGCGCCGAAGATGCCGCCATAGAGATAACCGGTACCGCCGATGACGAGCACCAGCAGAACATCGGCCGAGCGATGGAAGGCGAGCACATCGGGGGAAACGAAGGCCGTCGTCTGGGTGAGCAGCGCCCCCGCCATGCCGGCAAACACCGCCGCAATCGTATAGGCGGTGACGACGCGCTTGCGGCCGGGCACGGCGACCATGGCGGAGCGCATCGAGTTGCCCTTGATCGCCTTCAGCGACAGGCCGAAAGGCGAAAAGGCGATGCGGCGCATGATCATCGTGCCGATGAAGAGGACGCCGACGCAATAGAGATAACCGACCTTGCCGAACAGGTCGAACTCGAACATGCCGAGGATCGGGCCAGGCGAAAAACCGCTGAGGCCGTCGGCGCCACCGGTCAGCCAGGCCATCTGGTTGGCGACTTCCGCCATCATCAGGCCGATGCCGAGGGTGGTCATCAGGCGGGTGAGGTCGGAGCCGCGCAGGATGAGGAAGCTGGTGAGCAGGCCAAGCACGCCGGAGGCAATGCCCGCGACGATCAGCCCGGTCACCGGTTCGGCGAAATAATGCTGCGCCATCAGGCCCGCCACATAGGCGCCGAGGCCGAAGAAGGCGGTGTGGCCGAGCGAGACGATGCCGGCGAAACCGAGCACCAGGTCGAGCGACACCGCAAACAGGGCCAGGATGGCGATCTCGGTGAGGATCAGCATCTTCGACGGCAGCAGGAAGTAAGCGGCGATCGCGGCGATCCAGACGATGATCTCGTAGAAGCGGATGCGGCTTCTGCGCTTCATCAGCTTCGCAGCGCGGGCCTCGGCTGCAGCAGTGGAGGAATTTGCGGACACGGTGGTTTCCTGCGGAAGAACGCTCATCGGCCGCCCCTTGAGAACAGGCCGTTCGGCCGTACGATCAGCATGACGATCATCAGCGCGTAGATGACGAAGGGACCGATCGCCGGCACGTAGTATTTGCCGGCCACGTCGGCGATGCCGAGCAGCAGGGCGGCAAGGAACGGGCCGGAGACGGTGGACGTACCGCCAACCGAGACGACGATGAGGAAGTAGATCATGAATTTCAGCGGGAAGTTCGGATCGAGCCCGAGGATTTCCGCGCCCATCGCCCCGCCCAGGCCCGCAAGGCCCGAACCGAAGGCGAAGGTCAGCGCGAAGACGAGCGGCACGTTGATGCCGAGGCCCATGGCGACGCGCCGGTCATCGACCGCGGCGCGCAGCCGGCTGCCGAACCGGGTCTTCGAGAGGATGAGCTGCAGCGCAAGCGCAAGCGCCGCGCAGACGATGATGGTGAAGAGCCGGTAGCGGCCGACGCCGACGCCGAACACGTCCATCCGGCCGGACAGTTCCGGCGGCAGGTTGATCAGCTGCTGCTGGCCGCCCATGAAATAGTCTGTCGCTGCAATCGCCATGAAGACGATGCCGATCGAGAAGAGCACCTGGTCCAGATGCGGCGCCTGGTAGAGCCACTGGTAGAGCGTCCGCTCCAGCACGAGGCCGATCAGCGCCGAAACGACGAAGGCCGCCGGCAGGCACCAATAGAAGGAGATGCCGTAGCGGTTCATCATCACCACGGTCACGTAGCCGCCGGCCATGGCAAACGCGCCATGCGCCAGGTTGATGAAGTTCATCAGACCGAGCGTCACCGTCAGCCCGCAGGCCAGAATGAAAAGCAGCATGCCGTAGGCGATGCCGTCGAACAGGATTGTAAGCATTTGGCTCTTCTTTGAGAGCGACCGCCGGCGTTTTTCCACCCGCGGCCGCGCGCCCGTTTACCGATCAACAGATCCTAACATTCCCACTCGGGAGACCGCGGTCAAGAACAAGGATGTCAGGATATTTTCGCACCGGAAGCGGCGGAAGCAGTCTCCCGCCGCCCGTTTGAAAGCGTGCCCTTACTTAGCGTCGGCCTTTTCGGGATCCTTGAGATCCTTGAACGTCTGGAACTCGACGTTCTGCAGCTCGCCGTTCACGTCCTTGACCTCGCGCATATAGATGTTCTGGATGATGTCGCGGGTTTCCGGATCGATAGAGACAGGACCACGCGGGCTCGTCCAGGAGAGGCCCTTGACGGCTGCCATGAAGGCCGGGCCGGTGGCGTCACCCTTGGTCTTTTCGAGCGCTGCATAGATCAGCGCCATGCCGTCGAAACCGCCGACCGACATGAAGTTCGGGCGCATGTCGGCATTGGCCTTCTTGAAGGCGGCGACATAGGCCTTGTTTTCCGGGCTGTCATGAGCGGTCGCGTAAAAATGGCCGGTGATGGTGCCGATTGCCGGCTTGCCCATCGAGTTGAGGATGTCGTCGTCGGTCACGTCGCCGGTCGCGATCAGTTTGATGCCGGCATCGGCGAGGCCACGGTCGGCGAACTGCTTCATGAACAGCGAACCGGCACCCGACGGCAGGAAGACGAAGACGGCATCGGGCTTGGCGTCACGGACACGCTGCAGGAAGGGCGCGAAATCGGGGTTTGCAAGCGGAACGCGGACGGCTTCGACGATCTCGCCGCCCTTGGCCTTGAATTCCTTGGTAAACCATTTTTCGGCATCGATGCCCGGACCATAGTCGGACACCAGCGTCACCACCTTCTTGATCTTGCTGGCGGCGGCCCAGGTGCCGACCGGCATCGAATACTGCGGCAGTGTGCCCGAGGTGCGGGTGATGTATTCCGATGCCTTGGTAATCGAAGCCGTGCCGGCTGCCATGACCACCGAGGGGACCTTCGCCTGGGTCGCGACCGGCGCGACTGCCATGGCGAGCGGCGTCAGGCCGAAGCCTGCCAGAACCTTGGCGCCGTCGTTGACAACCAGTTCCTGGGCGATGCGGCGGGTCTGGTCGGCCGTGCCGGCATCGTCGCGAATGACGAGCTCGATCTTCTTGCCGGCGACCGTGTCGCCCTTCATCGCCATGAAGGTCTTGACGCCGGCCGAAACCTGACGGCCGGTCGATGCAAACGGACCGGTCATCGGCAGGATGAGGCCGATCTTGATGGTTTCCTGGGCGGCGGCCGGAATGGCAGCAAGGCAGCTGAGCGCTACGCCCGCCGCTGCGATGAGCATTCTTCTGTTCAGCATGTATTTCCTCCTCCGAGTGTAGAATTTTCTTATGGAAGGCTTGCCGGACTTCAGCCAGGCCCGCCAACACCGCTAACCTATATCGTTGACTGCCGATGCGTCAGTCAACGGGTCGAGATACTTCGACGTCCCACCATTTTCAACTTTTCGTCAAGCTCCATGGGCCTCGACACGGCAATCCTCGTGCCAACACCAGTCTCTCCACCTGCCTGGCACATTTGCATCTTAGACCGGCCGCGTCTCCCCGCTCAATCAGTTCATCGGCCGGACTCATAAGTTATGGTTATAGCGGCCGATCGGACCAGTTGGGCAGAAGCTCCAGGAACGCCTGCTGTGCGACCGTCGGCAGCCAGTCCCGTCTCGTCGTCACGCCAATCGGCCGCGATGTGTGGCTGAGATCGAAAGGCAGCGCCCGCATCAGCCCGCGGGCGATCTCCGCTTCCGCCTGGAGACGGGAGGTGCAGCCGAGATGGTCGCTGGAATCCAGGAGCTCGCGCATCAGGATCAGCGAGCCGGTCTCGACGATGCTCTTCGGCGGCCCGCTCGGCGAACCGGCAAAGACGCTGTCGAAATACCGGCGCATCGGCGTGCCGCTCTGATTGACGACCCAGGGGAATGCGGCAAGCTCCTCGACCGTCAGCGCCTCACGGCCGGCCAGCGGATGCGCCTGCCCCGAAACCATGACCACCGTGTCGTGGAACAGCACCTTCTGGTCCACATCGCCGATCGGCGCCGGCACCCGAAGCGCACCGAGCATGAAATCCACTTCGCCACGGCGGAGAGCGCCCAGCAGGTCCGGGTAAGGACCCTCCTGGATCTGGATCGGCAAGTTCGGCCGGATCTTGCGGAAACTGGCGATCGCCTTCGGCAGGACATAGGATTTGGCAAGCGGTGTGGCGCCGATGGCGATCTGGCCGATCTCGGCCGCCGTCAGTTCGGCAAGGTCGGCATCGGCCTGTTCGAGCTCGACGAAGGCGAGCCTTGCCGCCTGAGCGAGGGCATGGGCCGCACGGGTGGCGACGATGCCGTAGGACGTCCGTTCGAACAGCGGACGCGCAGCCTCCTCCTCGAGCTGACTGACGGCGCGATAGACCGCCGGCTGGCTGAGGCCCAGGCGGCTCGCGGCCAGGGTAAAATTCTCGGTTTCGCGGACCGCGATCAGCGATTTCAGTTGCGCGGTCGTCGCGGTCACCCGAAGGCGCGGCGACAGTTCCGACAAGGCGGGATCAAGATACCCGAATGCACGCTTGATGCGCAGCGCCAGGATTTCGCCGGCGCCATTGGCAAAGATCCGCTGCGGCGTGCGGGAAAACAGCGGCAGTCCGGCGGTCTTTTCGATCTTTGACAGGGCCTGGGTGACTGCCGGCTGGGAGACGAAGCAGAGTTCCGCCGCCCTGGTTACCGAGCCGGTATCGACGACCGCCAGAAACGCCCTCAAGTGCCTGAGGCTGTGATGCAGGATTGTTGATGGCGATGCGGGCCGCGAAGAACTCATGATGGGCTCTTCTAGCATATCTGTCTGGCGCCGGAAGCGGAAGCCCGGCCTCAACAGGCCTCCTTGACTGCCGCCGTTCCTTGACGCCTTTACCTGGTCCCGTTGGCGACAGCTTCCCTCACCGCGAGTTCTGCCATGGCGAAAGCGGCCTCGCGGGTTCTGGCAGCGGCGATGAACCGGCCATTATGACAGAAGCTGGCGCCTTCGACGCCGCAGACCGCCTCGAGATCACCGTCGGTCAGGCCGGCCCAGGCCGCCGGCAGATCGGCGCGCACCTCGAAACCTTCATCCGCACGGCGGATGGTGGTGAGGCACCAATCCTTGTCGCGCGGGTGAACGACGAACAACAGATGATCGGCGCCGGCCTTGATGATCGCCGGACGGAATGGCATTCCCACCGGCAATTCCAGAATGCGTCCTTCGCCCGTATCCACGATCGCCTGGTGGACGAGCGCCTCGGCCCGCAGTTTGGCAGCGCTCTGGGCAATCCGTGCCTCGACGAAACTGCGGGCAATGGCAAGTGCCGCGTGAAAGCTGTGGTTTTCTGCCTCCGGGTCCTTTTCGTCGAACACGGGTTTTAAGGTTTCCAGGAGAGAGGGCAGAGTGAGTCCAACCAGCGGCCCTGCAATCGAGGGGCTGAGCGCACCATTGTCCATCAGATCGATCGGAAGCACGAAGCTCCCATCGAAAGAGGCGTGCAATGCCTCGATATGAGCCCCGGGAAGGCCCAGGGCTGCAAGGTAATCACGGCCATAGTGTTTCCAGACCAATCCGAACGAGCTGTAAGGCTGGCCATCGTCGCGCAGCGGCGCGCCGCGCTGGTGGTGATCGAAGAGCTGCGCCGCAGCGTCATAGGCGCCGCCGACATCGTAGATGACGCGGTCGGCACCGGGCGTGATCCATTCGGGCGCCCGGCTGCGAACGATCTGAGCCTTTGGGAAAAGCCGGGTCAGGACGACGCTCGACAGCAATTCGTCGGCATGGAAGCCCCCCGAATGGGTGACGAGAAAATCTGGGGTCATGCCGGGATGCGCCTTGTGGTTCGCGGAAGGTCGGTTTGCAGTCAGCACCTGATAACCATTGCCGGACGCCTGCTCAACCCGTCATTCAACGGTTTGAACACGGAGATAGTGGCTATATGAGCATTTCAGGAGATTGCGAGGATCTCCAGCTCCTGATCGCCGACGCTAACGATATCTCCGACGGCCTTGCCCATAAGCAGCCTTGCGACCGGTGAAACGAAAGAAATCGATCCGGTCTTGGGGTCCGCTTCATCCTCTCCGACGATCCGATAGGTCTGGACGCGCCCATCGTCGCGGCTGAAGGTCACCGTGCTGCCAAAGGCGACATTCTCGAACGACGTCGGATCCGGAACCAACTGGGCCGTCTGAACTCTCGCTGCAAAATAGCGGGCATCGCGCAGTGGATTTGCCTGCTGCCGCCGCCGTTCATTGACGTCCTCGATCGCGCTCACCGCGCGATAGGCCTCGCGCGCCTGCGCAAGCTGCAATTCCAAGGCCTTCAGCCCCGCTTGCGTCACGAGGTTCGGATGCGGCGAAATCGGACGATCCGGCAGCAGGGTTTCCGAAGCGGTTTCGGAACTTTCTTCCTTGGTGAAGGCAACACTCAATCTCAAACTCCGTCTGGTACAGCACCCGCAGCGCATGGAGCGTCTGGCCCGCCGTTTGTCGAACCCATGCATACGACAACAACGGACGAACCGCCAATCTCGATCCATCCGTGGATCCCGCACGCGGCGACCTGCGCTTCGCTGCTCGAAGACCAAACAGCAGGCCAATTCCCAAGCGGTGGAACTATCAGAACTGCCAGTGGAGGGTCCAGATCTTTCCGCCTATCGATTGCTCATGAAGCCCTCGACCGATCATAGACCACCGCGCAAACAGCGCGAACTCAGCAGGATCCTGGACATCCTGCATGAGGAATTCGAGGATGCGCTGAAACAGGGCACGGCCGACAGGCTGGGCTCTTTTGTCGGAGTGTTGGAAGGTTGGGCGACATTGATGATGGGACGGCGACGTTCCATCCCTTTTCCGGGGTCAATTACTCCTGCAAACGCACGATCCCTACCAGTTGGTAACAGAACCATCGCGCCGTTTCAGGTGCGGAGCCTCCCAGAACTCGAAGCTCTGGCTTGCGATCATGTCCTCGTTGACTTCGACGCCGAGGCCTGGCGCGTCCGAGACCGGATAATAGGCGCCCTCCAGCCGTGGCTGGACGGGGAAGAAATCGGAATTGTCGAAACCGAGATGGCTTTCCGCCGGGCTCGCACGGGTCTCCAGCCAGGAAAAGTTGGCAACCGCTGCCGAGAAATGGACAGTCGCCGCGGTGCAGACAGGACCGAGCGGATTGTGCGGCATCATGTCGACGTAATGGGTCTCGCTCCAGGCGGCGACCTTCATCGATTCCGTGAGGCCGCCGACATTGCAGACGTCGAGGCGGTTGAACTGGTGGATGTCGCGTTCGATGTAGGGCTGGAACTGCCATTTCGAGGAAAATTCTTCACCGATCGCAAACGGGATGTCGGTCATCCGGCGCAGCGCCTCGTAAGCGCCCGGCGACTCGTCGCGGATCGGCTCTTCGAGGAAATCGAGCGTGCCCTTCGGCATCTTCTGGCAGAAGCTTGCTGCCTCCGCGACCGAGAGTCGGTGGTGATAGTCGATACCGAGCACGACGTCGTCGCCGAGCGCCTCGCGGGCCTTGACGCACCATTTGGCCGTCGTGGCGATATGTTCTCGCGGTTCGTAGACGTCCTTGTGTTCGTGGCCCGACGGCGACAGGCGCATGGCCGTCCAGCCGTGCTCGACCAGCATCTGAGCCTGTTCGATCATCGCCGGACCGGGTTCCGCGAACGTCGTCGCGAAGGTCGGGATACGGTCGCGCTGCTTGCCGCCGAGCAGTTCGTAGACCGGCACGCCGAGCGCCTTGCCCTTGATGTCGTAAAGCGCGATGTCGATCGCCGAGATTGCCGCCTGCAGCACGCGACCGCCTTCGAAATACTGGCTGCGGTACATTTCCTGCCACAACGCGCCGATCTTGAACGGATCACGACCGCGCAGGAACTCGGCATAGTGCTCGAGCGCGCCGACCACGGCCTTTTCGCGGCCGGAAAGCCCGCTTTCGCCCCAACCGAAAATCCCCTGGTCGGTCTCGACCTTCACCAGAAGCTGGTTGCGGATGCCGACCTTGACGGCATAACTCTTGATTGCTGTGATCTTCATCGTCTTCTCCGGGATTACCAGTGCCACAAGGTGCCGTCTTCGAGACGGTTCACCGGCAGGTAGGCGCGCTGGTATGGATATTTTTCCGCAAGCTTCTCATCGATATCGACCCCATGGCCGATCGCCTCGCCCGGATGCAGGTAACCGTTCTTGAGGCTCCAGGCGCTCGGGAAGACGTCGAGGATTTCCGGCAGGTAGCCGGAATATTCCTGAATGCCGAAATTCGGAACCCAGAGATCAAGATGCAGGTTGGCGCCGAGGCAGATCGGTGACATGTCCATCGCGCCATGGCAGGCGGTCCGGACGTTGTAGACGCTCGCGAAATCCATGATCCGCCGCTGCGCGGTGATACCGCCGGCATGCACGGTCGTGGTGCGAATATAGTCGATGAGCTGCTCTTCCATCAAAAGCCGCGCATCCCAGATCGTGTTGAATACCTCGCCGACGGCAAGCGGCGTGGTGGTGTGCTTGCGGATCAGCCGGAAACCTTCCTGGTGCTCGGCGGCGACCGTATCCTCCAGCCAGAACAGCCGGGCGAATTCCAGGTCCTTGCCGAGCCGGGCCGCTTCGATCGGGGTCAGACGATGATGGCTGTCATGCAAGAGCTCGATATCCCAGCCATGCGCCTCGCGAACCGCCTTGAACAGCTCGGGAATGTAGCGGAGATATTTGGACGTCGACCAGGTTTCCTCATGCGGAAACGCATCGTCGGCTGCGTTGTTGGTGACGGATTTCCTGCCCGTGCCGTAGACATCCGCCAGGCCAGGAATGCCGACCTGGACGCGGATCGCCTTGTAACCCTGCTCGATGCGCTTGCCGACGGCCTCGACGGCTTCGGCGATATCGGTGCCCTGCGCGTGGGTATAGCAGAGTACCTTCTCGCGGCTCGCCCCCCCGAGAAGTTGGTAGAGCGGCATGTTGGCGGATTTGGCCTTGATGTCCCAGAGCGCGGTATCGATGCCGGCGATCGCCGCCATGGTCACCGGGCCTCTGCGCCAGTAGGCGCCTTTGTAGAAATACTGCCAGATATCCTCGATGCGGCTCGGATCGCGGCCGATCAGGAGCGGGGATAAATGCTCCTCCAGATAGGCGACGACCGCCTTTTCGCGTCCGTTCAACGTTGCGTCACCAACCCCGGTGAGACCTTCGTCGGTGAAGATCTTGACGGTCACGAAGTTGCGGCCCGGCGAGCAGACAATGATTTTGACATCGGTAATTTTCATCGATTTATCCGTTAGCTGAAACTGTGCCCGAGGGCTTGGCTGTGGGGTCGTAGCGGAACCGCTTGTGGATGCGCCGCTCGCGCGGATCAGGATGGGGAATGGCCGAGAGCAACGCGCGGGTGTAGTCGTGCTGCGGATGGTTGACGACCTGGTCGGTATCGCCGGTCTCGACGATCCTGCCGCGATACATGACCGCGACGCGGTCGCACATGTAGCGGATCACCGACATGTCGTGGGAAATGAAGACGTAGGAAAGGCCGAGCTCGTCCTGCAGCTTCATCATCAGGTCGAGCATCTGCGAGCGCAGCGACACGTCGAGCGCCGAAGTTGCCTCGTCGGCAATGATCAGGCGCGGCTTGACGGCAATCGCCCGGGCGATGCCGATACGCTGGCGCTGGCCGCCGGAAAAGGCATGCGGATAACGCTCCCGCCAGGCGGGATCGAGACCGACCTGCCGCATCAGTTCGGCAACCCGGTCTTGCCTCTCGCCGCCGTTGATGCCGGCAAGCTTCAGCGGTTCGGCGATGATCTGGCCGACATTCTTGCGGGGGCTTAGCGAGCCCACCGGGTCCTGAAAGATCATCCGCACCTCGCGGCGGATATCTTTCAGCTCCGCCTTGCTGGCGGTGCGGATATCGACCGTGTGACCGTCCGGGCGGCGGAAATCGATGGCGCCGGCCTGCGGATCGTAGATGCGCAGCAGGCAGCGGCCCATGGTCGTCTTGCCGGAACCGCTCTCGCCAACAATGCCGAGCGTCTCGCCCGGCCGCACGGCCAGAGATACGTCGTCGACCGCCTTCAAACCAGAGGGGAAGGTCAGCGACAGGTTCTTCACATCGAGAAGCGGCGCTGCTTCGGGCGGGATGGCGGCACGTGTGAGGCGGACCTCCGCCTTCTTCTCCAGCTTGACGACGGAGCCGATCAGCCGGCGGGTATAGTCGTTCTGCGGAGCATGAAAAATCTGCTCCACCGGGCCGCGTTCCATCACCTTGCCGCGATACATGACCAGCACCTCGTCAGCGATTTCGGCGACCACGCCCATGTCGTGGGTGATGAACAGCACCGCCATGCCGTGGCTCTGCTGCAGCTTCTTGATCAGGTCGAGGATTTCGGCCTGGGTGGTCACGTCGAGGGCGGTGGTCGGCTCGTCGGCGATCAGGACCTGCGGGTTGCAGGCGAGCGCCATTGCGATCATCACCCGCTGACGCATGCCGCCGGAAAATTCGAACGTGTAGCGGTCGATCGCGGTTTCCGGACGCGGTATTTCCACCTGACGCAGCAGTTCGAGGACCCGTTCGCGCTGCTCGTTGCCGCGGATGCCGAAATGGATGCGCAGCGCCTCGCCGATCTGGGTGCCGATGCGGTGGACCGGCGAGAGCGAACTCATCGGCTCCTGGAAGATCATGGCAATCTCCTTGCCACGCACCGAACGGATATCCTTGCCGCGCGCATCGAGCCTGGCGAGATCGGTCACCGAACCGTCGGCGCGGGTGAGCAGAATCGAGCCGCCTTCGATGCGGCCGGGCCGATCGACGATCTGCAGGATCGAGCGCGCTGTCACCGACTTGCCGGACCCGCTCTCGCCGACGACGCAGAGCGTCCTGCCGCGCTTCAACTCGAACGAGACGCCATCGACCGCCTTGAAGATGCCGGTGCGCATCGGGAAGAAAGTCTTGAGGTCTGCGACCTTAAGGATCGTATCCTGTGACGTATTGGGGCTCATGTTCATGATACGGACTCATAGGGATCTGCGGCATCGCGCAGACCATCGCCGAGGAAGTTGAGGGACAGGACCGAGATGACGATCGCGGCGGCCGGTGTAAACAGCAGCCAGGGCGCCTGGGCGACGGCGCGGATGTTTTGCGCCTCCTGCAGCAGCACGCCCCAGGAGATGATCGGCGGCTGCAGTCCGATGCCGAGGAACGAGAGCGCCGTCTCGGCCAGGATCATCGACGGGATCGCCAGCGTCAGCGTCGCGATGATGTGGCTCATGAACGACGGAACCAGATGATTGAAGATGATGCCGATCTCGCTCATGCCGTCGAGACGGGCGGCGATGACGAAATCCTCGCCGCGCAGCGACAGGAATTTGCCACGCACCTCGCGGGCAAGGCTTGTCCAGCCGATCAGCGAGACGATCAGGGTAATGACGAAATAGGTCCTGAGCGGTGGCCAGCCGACGGGGATTGCGGCGGCCAGTCCCATCCATAGCGGGATGGTCGGGATCGAGCGCAGAAGTTCGATGAAACGCTGGATGGCGAGATCCGCCCAACCGCCGAAGAAGCCGGAAATACCGCCGATCGTCACCCCGAGAATGAGGCTCATGCACACGCCGACAAGTCCGATCGACAGTGAGATCTGCGCGCCGTGTACGACACGGCTAAAAATGTCGCGGCCGAGCCGGTCGGCGCCGAAGATGTAGAGGCTGTCGCCGACCTGCGGGGCCACCAGACCAAACAACTTGGTCTGCATCGGGATGAAGCCGAGCAATTCATAAGGTTGAGCCGCCTCAACGAAGAAGCCGACCTTGATCGGCTTGGCCGGATCGGCCACGAACTCGCGGCGCATGGACTCCGTGTTCAGCGTCATCTTCAGCTGCTTCACATTCGGCTGGAACGAGCCGTCGTGAAACAGCGACAGGCCCTGTGGCGGCGCGTAGGTGAAGCGTGCATTCGTCGCGTTCGGATCGAAGGGAGCGATGAAATCCGCAAAGGCCGCCACGAGATACATGATGACGATCACGACGAGGCTCGCGAGCGCGATCCTGTGCTTCTTGAACTTGAGCCAGAACAGGCGCCACTGACCGGCGACGGCGATGTCCTTGCCGGTGAGGTCGAACGATGGGCCGGTTTCCGGCGGGAGGCTGGTGATATCTGTCATTGGAAACGGATCCGCGGGTCGGTAAGAGCAAGCAGGATGTCCGAAATCAGCGTCCCGATGATGGTGAGCACCGAGATCAGCAGGATGAGCGAGCCGGCGAGATACATGTCCTGGGCGAGCAGCGCGCGCAGCAGCAGCGGGCCGGTGGTCGGCAGGCTCATGACGACCGAGACGATGATCTCGCCGGAAATGACCGCCGGCAGGATCCAGCCGAGCGTCGAGATCAGCGGGTTGAGCGCCAGTCGCACCGGGTAGCGGATCAGCAGTTCCAGCTCGGACATGCCTTTGGCGCGCGCCGTCGTGACATAGGGCTTGGACAGTTCGTCGAGCAGGTTGGAGCGCATGATGCGCACCAATGCTGCCAGCGAACCGAGGCCGATGACGACGACCGGCAGCCAGACATGCCGGGCGAAATCGACGAGTTTTCCAAAACTCCAGCCGGCATCCACATAGTCCGGCGAAAACAGCCCCCCGACGCTCTGCCCGAACCAGGCGGACATGACGTACATGGCCGACAGCGCCATCAGGAAGTCTGGCACGGCGAGGAAGAAGAAGGCGAGGAAGGTCGCCGTGTAATCGGAGATCGAATATTGCCTGACCGCCGACAGGATGCCGATCGGGATGGCGATCGCCCAGACGAAGCAGAGGGTCAGCAGCGACAGCAGCATCGAGAAGCCGAGGCGGTTCCAGATCAGTTCCGTTACCGGCTTGCCGAGCTCGAACGAGATGCCGAAATCGCCGGCGGTCAGAATGCCCCAGATCCATTTGTAATATTGGAAATAGATGGGTTGATCGAGGCCGTAGCGTTCGCGCATGGCGGCGACCGTGCCGGATTCCACCGCGCCGCCCTGGCTTGCCCAGTCGGCCATCAGCGTCGTCAGATAGTCGCCCGGCGGCAGCTGGATGATGATGAAGGCGATGATGGAGACGGCAAACAGTGTCGGGATCGCGAACACCAGCCGCTTGAGAATGTAACGGAGCATGGAACTGACCGTTCGAATTGGATCGAAGGACGCCGGCGGCAGCGCTTATGCTGCCACCGGCCTCGGGAGGAGCCTGATGGCCCTTACTTGGTCGGCTTGTCGAAATACCACTGGGTCAGCGTTGGCGCCGGGTGCCAGAGGTTGCCGGTGATCGGAATGCCGTTGACGACATTCTTGAGGTTGTTCGACGTCATCATGTACTTCGGCATGGGGCGCGAGATGCCGATATTGAGGAAGTTGTCGGCGGACAGATTGAGGAAATCCTTCATCTTCTGGCGACGGTCGTCATCGGTGACGGCGGCGTTGACCTTGTCATAAGCGGCCATCAGCGCTTTGATGTTTTCCGGCGGCTCCTCGCCGGTCGCATGGTTCGAATACCATTCGCTCCACTTCATCGCGAAAAAGATGTCGGCCTTCTGGAAGGGCATGTAGCAGCGCGGATCGGTATAGACTTCTGAGAGCCCGCCGACGCAGTTCCAGATATAGGCGTCCTGCTCGTTGGCCGCCCACATGGTGTTGAGACGGGCGCGGTCGGTGGTGCGCAGCTGGATGTCGACGCCGACCTCCTTGGCGTATTTCTGCACCATCTGCATGACGTCCGGATAGGACAGGCCGAAAACATCGGCGACCATGAAATTGATGGTGAAGCGCTTGCCGGTCTCGTCGAGACGATACCCTTCCGCATCCTTCTTCGGCAGGATCTTGTCGAGGATTGCGGCCGAAGACTTTGGGTCGAACTCGGTATACTGCTTCGCCTCGCGCTCGTTGAAGAGCTCGTGCTCTGGCTGAACGGCAACCTGCGCCGGAGCCCCCTGCCCGACATAAACGAGATCGATGATCTCCTGTCGGTTGATGGCGTGGCTGAGAGCGACACGGAAATCCTTGTTCTGGAAGATCTTGCGCTTCACCGGATCGGTGGAGTTCAGGTTGAGCAGGATAACTGCGTCATTGGCCGGCAGGTCCTTGACGTCGACGAACTTGTAGTTGCCCGTCTTCTGGCCGTCGAAGAGCACCGACTTGAAGGTCGAGTTGTTGATGTGGCGGAAGGCGAAATCGAACTCGCCCGAGGTCATCTTCAGCGCCATCAGCTGCGGATCGTCGAGCTTTGCCCAGGTGATGCCGTCGATATAGGGAAGCTGGTTGCCGGCAGTATCGACCTTCCAGTAATAGGGATTGCGGGTCGCAACGACGCGTTCGCTGTCGGCATAGGGAACCGTCAGGATCCACGGGTTCAGCGTCGGGAGAGCCAGGTTCTGCCAGAACGGCGGCTGGAAGCTCAGCGAGACCTTGGAGTTGAACAACGCCACCCAGTCGCCGGCAGCCGGATTGGCCTTCAAGAGCGCCGGGATGCCGTCCTTGTTGTACTTCTCGTGGAACTGCTTGAGGTAATGTTTCGGATAGATCACCGGCAGGTGGCCCTGGCCGTAGGCGAGCTGTTGGATGAACAGGCCGTAGGGCGACTCGAACTTGAATTCGACGGTGAGGTCGTCGATTCTGGTGACCTTGACCGGCTTGCCGGCGACCGTGAAGGTCGGGTTCTTGGCCGGCGACAGTGCCGGGTTCATGAACACGTCTTCGTACCAGAACATGATGTCGTCGGCGTTGAACGGCTGGCCGTCGCTCCACTTCAGGCCTTTGCGGAGCTTGAACGTGTAGGTGGTCGCGTCGTCGGATGCCTTGAACTCCTCGGCCAGCGACGGCATGACCTTCTGCCACCTCGGATCCCAGCGGACAAGCAGTTCGTTGGCGATGGTGCGGGTCAGATTGTACTGGTCACCATTGGCCAGAATCGTGGTGCGCAGCGTGCCGCCATACTTGCCGACGCCGTCGATCATGGTTTCCACGTAAGGATGTTCCGGCAGGCGCTCGGCGACAGTGGGCAGCTTGCCGGCCTTCACCTGTTCGTCGAGCATCGGCGCCTGCTTGTAATCGGCCGCCCAGGCCGGGAGCGTCGCTCCCCAGAGCACGGTCGTCAGCAACCCCGTCGACACGACGAGGCCACGCAGCTTCTGCTGGTAACCCATATCCTCTCCTCCTCTTAACCGGCTGTCTGAGCCGGATTCCTCCCGAACGAGCGCCATCTCGACATTCGTGTTGGACGAATGCTTTCAGATTGTACATTATTTGTCAATCTGAGTGTACGAAATTTGATGTTTGGCTCTTGGAAGACAGGGAGAAGTGCATTAAAAGCAAGCCTATGAGCACGATTACCGGCATTCGACAGGCTGCTTCCGACCGCGACGATCTGGCGGAGGACGGCGGTTCGTCGATCTACGAGAGACTGCGGGACGACATCATTCACGGGCGCGTCAAGGCGAACGAACGCCTGAAGGTGGCCGAGCTGGCGAGCCGCATGGGCACCTCCACCAATCCGGTGCGCGAGGCGCTGCAGCAGCTGCGCGGCGAAGGTTTCGTGATCATGACGCCCAACCGTGGTGCACGCGTCCGCCCCATCGACGAAGAATTCGTGCGCGATATCTGCGAGATCGAGGTGCTGATCGAGCCGGCGCTGACCCGCTGGTTCGTCGGCATCGTCACCAAAGGTGAGATTGAAGAGCTGGAGCGAGTTCAGGCAGAGATCGAGAGTCTGAATTTCGAAAACGAGATGCGGCACTCGCAACTTGATTTACAGTTTCATCGGCTGATGTACGACCGACATTACAACCGCCATGCGGTCGACCTTTGGGTTCGACACCGACAGATTCTGGGAGCGATCAGCCGCCAGTTCACGACGTCCGTCAAACGCCAAAAGGACGTGATCCAGGAGCACAAGGACCTGCTCGGCTGCCTACAACAGCATGACCCCGACGCAGCCGCCGCCGCCATTGCCAGACATGTTTCGGGATCCGGCGCACATATCATTGAACATATGCGCGCCCGACGCTATCGGGCGCACGGAGCAGATGAGAAGTGAAGTGCAACGGGGCCGCAACGGGTGTTTCGCCGTAAAGTGAGGGGCGGCGGAAGCACCAACGAGGCTCCCGGGCGGCCGCGCGGTGAGGCCCGCGCATGCCGACACCAAGTGGACGGGGGCGGCCTCTTTCCTTGCAATGTCGGACCCTTCATCACCCTTGCATCGACAGAGCGATGGGAGCCGACCATATGAACCCGCTGCTCAACTCAAGCAGACATCGACGCGAGGCCTCTTGAGCGGACCAGACCGGTTGGGGCTTCTGATATTCCGCTCAGGTCGAGGGGTCGTCATAGCTCGCATTCCGTTTCGTCGTATCGAGACGGCGACATTTATGTAGCTTCTGTCCTCCCGCCGTTGTTACCGCGGCCTGATTTCGATGCCCGCCGCGGATCCCGTTGCTGGAGGTGTCGTATGACCGGTGTGTTTCAGTCACGCCTTGTCCCACGGAGCTTTGATCGACATGGTGCGTTTCAAACGTTCATTGATCTGCGCCGGCGCATCAAGGCGAGCAAGGAACTCGGCATAGACTTCGGGACTTACCGTGAAGATAGTACGGTCGAGCAGCACTTCTTCAGCGCGCCGTTCGGACGCCTCCAACATGAAATCCGTACTCGTCTTGCCTAATAATTCGGCTGCGCGGTCAATCAAATTGCGGGTCGCAGGCTTAAACCGCATGTTCAGTGGAACGCTTGCGTCCACGCTTTTGCTGATGTGTGACCTCGGCATGGCAGGACTCCTATGAACCAACAACATAGAGCGTAACGACATCATCATTACAAGAACGGTAACGATGATGTCGTTACAAAAATTTGACGAAGATGTGTCGCAGGCAGCCTTTCGCCTCGAACCGCCACGAATGGATCCTCGATAACAAGCGTTATCGATGGGCAGCCAGCTTAATGCAAATCACTGCCGCCTCCGCTCGATCTTGTGGTTCTGGAACTTCCAACGATTCTCGTTTGTCGTTCCGGGCGAGACCCCGATGGCAATAGGGCTCTACTACGGGGCTCACCGCAAACCAACGTCCCAGACTGTTTAGTCATGTCTTCGAGAAGGCCATAAACTGATCGGTCATTGGACGGGCAGTGGTTGATTTGAGCGAGAGGTATGACCAATCACCAAGTACCTAAAGCACTCGCACAACACCGCTATGAGCGTCGTTTTCTCCTCGGTGAAGGTCGCGGACGGACCGCCGGCGAAAGTATGAAAGAGTAATCGTGAATGTCGTTTCAGCCGCCATTTCGACAGGAATTCTACCTTCAAAACTGCACGGCAACGCTATCGACGTTGTAGACATCGTCCAGTTCAAGAGATTCGGAAATCTCATCCGGCAATCCGGAAAACAGGACGATGTCTGACGTCGGGCGCCCGTAAAAGCTCGCAACAGACCTGAATGCAGTTTTAAATGTCCGAAACGGC
>NZ_PVBL01000038.1:0-46234 GCF_002968555.1 Neorhizobium sp. T6_25 | reverse complement strand
CCCCGCGTGGCCCCCGCCACCAGCGCGATTTTTCCCTCCAGCGGCTTTTTGTACACGTGCGACATGACGGCTCCTTCCCTTCCGGTTCCGTATGGTTAGAACTGGCTTTCCAAATTGAGACAATATATAAACGTTTATTCGTTTATAATTCGAGAGGCAAGATGGCGCGACCAAAAACCATGCCGGACAGCGAGGTGCTGACGGCGGCGCTGAAGGTGATGCACGAAAAAGGCCCGGAGGCACTGACCTTCGCCTCGCTCGCCACCGCCTGCGGCCTTTCCGGCTCGACGTTGGTGCAGCGCTTCAGGAACAAGGAAGAGCTTGCCCGCGCCGCGCTGCTGTTTGCCTGGGACGATCTGGACGCCAAGACGGAAGCGGCGATCGCCGCCGCGCCGAAGACGCCTCAAGGTGCCGTGGACATTCTCGTCGCGCTTTCCGGAGACTATGGCGGCATCGAGGCTTACGCCGAGGGTCTGCTGATGCTGCGTGAGGATTTTCGCGATTCTCGCCTGCGCGCCCGGGGCTTTGCCTGGGGCGAGGTTCTGTCCACCGCGATCACCGCCTGTTTTGCGGCAACGCCGGGCGCGCCGGACAATATCGGCACGCTGATGGCCTCGCAGTGGCAGGGCTGTCTGCTCTGGTGGGGGTTCAATCCCGCGGGGCCGATCGACGCGCATGTGCGCAGGAGCCTGGAAGCGTTCGTGGCGGCGGTGCTGCGCGGACAATAGGAAAGGCCCGGACTACCGGGCCTTTCGTCAACCTTCTGGCTCAGGCGATCCTGCCGCTGCGCCGCGGGCGAAGAATGGCAGCCAGCCTGCGGCAGGCGATCAATAGCATTTCCGTGTTCAGCGACACGATCGCGACACCGGCAAGCACGATCGCGGTGGCGATGATCTCTCTCAGGCTGACGGGTTCGCCCAGCAGGACAAAACCGAGGATAATCGTCCAGGGCGGCAGGAAATAACCGTTCATCGAACCGATGGTCGGACCCGCCTTCTTGAGGATGTTCATGTAGAGAACGATCGGCAGGGCCGTTCCGAACACGCCGAGAACGAGAAGCAGCGGCAGGTTGTCGAGTGCCGGAGAGAAGGCCGAAAGACCGCCGAGATAGATCATCACCGCGAAGGTCGGCAGGCCGGAAAACAGCTGCTGTCCCAGGGCCAGTCGGACCGGCTGAGCGCCTGGAATACCGCGCACATAAAGGTTGCCGAGCGCATAGCTGACCGCGACGATGGCGACCGCGCCGACGCCGCGAAGGCTGACGTTGTCGGCACCGAGCGCTGCCGGGCCGATCAGCAGGACCATGCCGCCGAAGCCGGTCGCAAGCCCGAGCGCCACTTTCGGCGTCAGCCGCTCGCTCGCAAACAGCGCCTGCGCCAGAACCGCGACGACGAGCGGCGTGGAGGCTTGGATCATCGATGTCAGGCCCGCCGAAATTTCCGTCAGCGCATAGGCAGTCAGGCTGTTCGGCACGACGCCCTGCAGGAAACCGAGGACGACCCAGTCGCGCATCTCCCGTCCGCGCGGGAGAATGTTGTGGCCGGAGACGATCATCCAGACGGCAATCAGGCTGCCGCCCATCAGCCCCCTCACCGCCGTCAGGGCGAGCGGAGAGAGCGCGGTGCCGGCCAGCTTCAGGAGAATGAAAGCGCCTCCCCACAGGAAGGAACAGGCAAGCATCTGCACGATCAGCGGAATTTCAAAGGACTTTCTGGCGGCGATCGAAGGCATGGTCGGTTCCTCACCTATTTATCTTCATGTGAAGATATTTGCTCTCAATTTATCTTCATGTCAAGATAGTTTTATCGAGACGGAGAATCGGAATGGCGCAGACGCAAAAAACGCAGGATCACATCGACCGGGCGCGGGCCCAGTGGGCCAAACAATTGCCGGATCTCGACACGGGTCCGATGGAGATTCTCGGCCGCATCTACCGCCTGTCGCGGCTGGTCACGCCGTCGATCGAGGCGACATTCGCATCGTTCAAACTGGATCGCGGGGAATTCGACGTGATCGGGACGCTTCTGCGCTCCGGGCCGCCCCACCGGCTGACGCCGACGGAGCTCTACCGGTCGCTGATGATCGCCTCCGGCAGCCTCACCCACCGTCTGGGCCGGCTGGAAAAGGCCGGGCTGATCAAGCGCGTCCCGTCCGACAGCGACGGCCGAAGCCTTTCCGTGCAATTGACCGACGAGGGCATCGGCCGAGCGGAGGCCGCGTTCCGGCAGGACATGGCAAGCGAGGCGGCGGCGATCGCGGGCTTCGATCCGGAAAAGAAGGCGCAGCTTGCGGACCTGCTTCGGGAACTGAACCTCGCCGTCGAGGCTCATCTTTCACGACGGGGACCGCCGGAGCCGACGGAGGATTGACGGAAAGGCCGGATTACGCGGAAACGAGCTTTCGACGTCCCGGCAGGGTCATGGCGGCAACGCCTGCGACGACGCAGACGAGGCCGGCCCATGCGCCCGGATGCAGGCTTTCGCCGAGGAAAACGACGCCGATCGCCACCCCGACGGGCACCCGCAGATAGGCCTGCGACGTCGCGCCGACCGAGCCGAGCGTCTGCATCAGCCTGAAATAGATGACGAAGGCGAGCGCCGTCGAAAACACCGCGAGCGCCACCAGCGCGAGGATCGATTCCAGAGAAGGCTCAAGCATCCACGGCTTGTCGACGATCAGGCTTGCCGGGACCAGCAGCGCGGCGCCGCAGACGAGCGAGCCCGCCGCCGGCATGATCGGGTCGAGACCCTTGAAGTTCTTGCCGAAGATCGCCGCACCGGCATAACACACCGTCGCCAGCACGATCGCCAACTGCGGCACCAGCCTCTCCCCGAGGCCCGACAGCGCTTCGACGCCGATCACCATGCAGATGCCGACCAGCCCCGCGCCAACGCCGAACAGTTTTCGCACCGTCACCGGCTCGTGGCGGGTAATCAATGCCGTGATCAGGAAGGCGAAGATCGGCGTGGTGGAGTTGAGGATCGCCGCTAGCCCGGCATCGGTCGATTGTTCCGCCCAGGCGATCAGCGTGAAGGGAATGGCGCTGTTGAGGCAGGCCTGGAACAGGAAGCGCGCCCAAGTGGGCCCGTCGCGCGGCAGCTTCAGGCCCCGCCAGCGGATCACGGCGAGCAGCACCGCCCCGGCGATCAGGGTCCGCAGCGCGATCAGCGTGACCGGAGGGATTGTCCCGACGCCGATCTTGATGAACGTGTAGGAAGCGCCCCAGAGCGTGGAGAGCGCCAGAAGCAGCGCCAGTTCCCTGGTCATATTCGGTGTGTTCGGCATGATCTCGCCCGGCTTGTTCGCATTTCGATGCGGGTGTTCTAGGTCAGGAAGGAGGGCGGATGCTTCGGTGCGGATCGAAGTGTTCCGATACGTCGCCGCTCGAACGGCAGCGGCTGAGCGCACTTGCGGGCGGGCACCGCCTGTTGCAATGATGCGGGCTCACTCAAGGAACACGATATGCCCTCGACCGAGCTGTTTCTCGCCTTCCTCGCCACCACGATAGTGTTCGCCTACATACCCGGACCGGCCATGCTTTATGCCGCTGCCCAGACGCTGGCGCGCGGGCGGTGGTCGGGCCTGATGGCCTCGCTCGGCATCCATATCGGCGGTTACGCGCATGTGTTCGCCGCAGCCGCGGGGCTTTCGGTGCTGTTCCACGCGGTGCCTATGCTCTACCTGGCGGTGAAGCTGGCTGGGGCCGCTTATCTCGTCTGGCTCGGAATCTCGCTGTTCCGCGCCAAGGCGGCCGGCGATCTCGAACTTCCGGAGATTGCCCAGAAATCGGGCCGGCGGGCGTTTTTCGAAAGCATCACGGTGGAAGTGCTGAACCCGAAGACGGCGATCTTCTTCCTCGCCTTCCTGCCGCAGTTTATCGACGCCTCGGCCGCCTTCCCCATCTGGCTGCAGTTCGTGATCCTCGGCACGATCGTCAACCTGATGTTCTCGTCCGCCGATATCGTCTGCGTCTTCCTCGCCGGCGCTGTCATCACCCGGCTGAAACGCTCGAGCGGAGCGCAGCGGCTGATGCAGAGGGCCGGCGGGGCGCTGCTGGTGGGGCTGGGGGCGCATCTGGCGCTGCAGCGGAGTTAGTCAGCTCATAAAAAAACAGCCCTGCGCCATCTCACCCCGTGACCTTCAGCTCCATGCAGGTCAGATCCAGCCAGCGGCCGAATTTGGTTCCCACTTCGGAAAACGTGCCGGCGGTGCGGAAGCCGAGTTTTTCGTGAAGGCCGATCGAGGCGGTGTTTCCGGCCTCGATGCAGGCGACCATGACGTGGATGCCGTTCTCGGAGGCGCGGGCGATCAGGTCCCGCATCAGCAGCCGGCCGATGCCGGCGCCGCGGAAATCGCGGTGGACGTAGACGGAATGCTCGACCGTGTGGCGGAAGCCGTCGAAGGCGCGCCAGTCGCCGTAGGAAGCGTAACCGGCGACCTTGCCGTTCACGTCCGCCACTAGGACTGGAAAGCCCCGCGCCTTGCGGGCGGAGAACCATTCCTTGCGGTTCTGGAGATCGACGAGGACCTCGTTCCAGATCGCCGTCGTGTTGGCGACGGCGTCGTTGTAGATCTGCATGACGGTCGGGAGATCGGCTTCCGTGGCGTCGCGGACAAGGGGTTCGGTCATCAGTTTTCGTCCATCATGATACTCATGCGTCCATTATATCAGACGATGGAATAGCGAGTCCAGATTTGCTGGTCTGCTCTTTGGATAACTTCATTGGAATCGATACGGGAGGGGAAAGCGCGGTACCTGCTGGTGGCCTTGGCTTGGGCGACGAAATGCCGGGATCACGGGCCTGAAGCCGGTCGGCTTCCACAACAAACCGTACCTCGGGTCAAAAGCCGCCGGAGAGGCTGAAGCAGGTCATCACCGCGCCGTAGTGGACGGCGGCGGCGGCGACGACGAACCCGTGCCAGATGGCGTTCTGGAACCGCAGCCGTTCCCAGACGTGGAAGATCACGCCGAGCG
This sequence comes from Neorhizobium sp. T6_25, assembly GCF_002968555.1. Classification (NCBI taxonomy): domain Bacteria; kingdom Pseudomonadati; phylum Pseudomonadota; class Alphaproteobacteria; order Hyphomicrobiales; family Rhizobiaceae; genus Neorhizobium; species Neorhizobium sp. T6_25. Next base: position 41,259 of record NZ_PVBL01000038.1, on the reverse strand, counting down.
AATAGATGAAGCCGCCGATGACGATCAGCCAGACGGTGACGGCCGGGAGATATTGCGAGATCGGGCCGGCGACCATCACGCCGCTCCAGCCCATGGCGAGATAGAGAAGGATCGTCAGCTTGTCGAAACGGCCGGGAAACAGGCATTTCAGCGTGATGCCGAAAATGGCGGTCGCCCAGATCGCCAGAAGCATGGCGAAGATCCACGGGTCATGCGCGCCGCGCTGCAGGAACGGCGTATAGGTCGCGGCAATCAGGATGAAGATCGCCGAATGGTCGAGCCGCCGCAGCACCCATTTGGTGCGCGAGTGAGGCCAGATATTGTAGGTGAACGAGATCGACAGGCAAATGATCAGGCCGAGCCCGTAGATCCAGGCGGCGGCGATTTCGCCGTGGCTCGACCACACGGTCGCATAGAAGATCAGCGCGGTGGCACCGACAAGCGCAAACACGATGCCGACGCCGTGGATGATGCCATCCGCGACGATCTCGTGAAAATCGTATTTCCGTCCGAAATTGAAAAACTCGTTCATCCGACCTTCCGCCTGCATGGGTCTAAGAATGAGCATGACAAGGGAGGAAGGCAAGATGGCGGCGATTCACATTCCGTTTCCCGCTTTTAAACTTCGCTTGAATACGTGCCCGGATCCGGCCTCAGCGGTCGACGAGGACCGAGCACGTGGCGTGGCGCACGACGCGGTCGGCGGTGGCGCCGATCAGATAGTTCGAGAGGTCCGGGATATGCGAGGCGACGATGATCAGGTCGGCGCCCTCATCCACGGAAGCGGCGAGGATTTCGCGCGCCGGCGAGCCCTGGCGGATCTCGATATCGGCTTCGATGCCGGCTTTCCGACGAAGCTCGACGAGTTGCCGTTCGGCATCCTGACGGGCTGCGACGGTCAGATCGACGGTCAGCTCGGAGACGAGATAAGCGGGCATGTCCTCGACCACGTTGACGATCAGGATGCTGCCGTCCTTGTCGAGCAGGTTCGACGCGGTGAGCAGGATGCGCTCGCCCTTTTCCAGTGCGGAGACATCCACTGCGACGATGATCTTCTTGTACATTCGATCTCCTTCACGTCTTTTCGGCCGATCGTAGCGTCGCCTGCCTAAAGCCGCCTTGATCAGGGTCAAACGCCCGTTGATCGTCTACAATTTGGAAACGATCAATCGCCGGTTTGCGCTCTTTCGTGAACGATGGGCATGGGCCATATAGGTTGCAACAGGGCGTTCACCCCGCCCGATGTCAGATGAGGATTTCGATATGTCCGATGTCACGCAGCCCTTTGCCCTGACCCGTCCCGCCCATGTCCGCGGCGCGCATCTGGTCGTCAGCGACCTGGCCCCGGTTTCCGGTTTCTACCAGAACATCATCGGCCTTAAGGTCATAGAGAAGAGCCCGAGCGGCGAGGTTCTGGGCGTCGGCGGCCAACCGCTCCTGACGCTTTCGACCGGCAAAAACGTCGCCCGTGCGCCACGCAATGCGGCCGGCCTGTTCCACACCGCCTTCCTGGTGCCGAACCGGCAGGAGCTTGCCCACTGGCTGGCACATTCCGCCCATAACAATATCCGGCTGGAGGGCGCTTCCGACCACCTCGTCAGCGAAGCGATCTATCTGTCCGACCCCGAGGGCAACGGTATCGAGATCTACCGCGACCGTACCCCGCAGGAATGGGCCTTTCAGCCGGACGGCACGATCGCCATGGCGACCGAACGCCTGAACCTCCAGGAACTCTACAACAGCGCTCCGAAGCAGGCGTTTGACGGCATGGCGGATGGCACCGCCGTCGGCCACATCCATCTGCAGGTCGGCGATATCCCGCAGGCAGATGCCTTCTACCGCGACGTGCTGGGCCTGAAGGTGATGGCGCGGTATCCGGGCGCAAGCTTCTTTGCGACCGGCGACTACCACCACCATATCGCCGCCAATATCTGGAACAGCCGTGGCGCGCAGGCCCGCGAAGGCAATATGACCGGGCTGTCGGACTACACCGTCCGGTTCAACGACAAGGCGGCGCTCGACAGGGCGCTGACGGCGCTCGACGCCCAGGAGATCGCCGCGACCAAAACTGCCGAAGGCTGGTCGCTGAAGGACCCCTGGGGCATCGGCCTGACGCTCGCCGCCTGAGCGCAGCCACCCCCGTTTTGCGGACAAGCGGTGCTCCGGAACCGGAGCGCCGCTTTCGCGTTGTGAGCGATCACGGGGACCTCTGGACATGACAATCATGAGTGCGCGCGGCAATGGCAAGCTGAAAAAACACCTGACGGACATGTCGGCGCAACGCAAGGAGGCGGTCCTACGTCCGGAAGATATCGAGGCCGCCGAGAACCTGCCGCTTGGGCGCGAGGCGCTCGACGTGGCTATGGCCTGGGCAGTGATCGGCATTTTCGCGATCGTGTTCTTCTCGCTCGTCCATTACATGTCGCTGATCCTGATCCCCGTCACGCTCGCCATCGTCGTCGGCCTGATCCTCGGGCTGGTCGCAGATCGCCTCGGCAAGGCGGGCGTGCCCCGTTTCGGCATTGCCTTCATCCTTTCGACACTCGTCTTCGCGGCCCTGTTCCTGATCATCAATTCGCTCGCCGAACCGGTCGCGACGCTGATCCAGGAAGGTCCGAGCTTCATCGAGCGGACCATCAACCGCATCAAGCCGTTCCTCGAAAGCCAGCATTGGCTGAACGTATCGCCCGCGACTTTCGAGACCGGACCGATGTCGATGCAGTCGCTGATCGAGAATTCCGGAAACATCCTCGGCATCGTCACCGCCAACCTGACCCCGGCGATCATCCAGGGGATGATCTTCTTCGCGGCCCTGCTGCTCTTCCTCTACGGCCGGGTGCGGCTGCGGCGCACCATCATCCTCGCCTTTCCGACACGCCGCCAGCGGCTGATGGCGATCCGGGTGCTCAACTCGATCGACGAGGTGCTCGGTTATTATTTCGCAACCGCCAGCCTCCTCTATCTGGGGCTCGGGGTGGTGATGGCGCTGATCGCCTATTTCGGCGGGCTTTCTATGCCGATCCTGTGGGGCCTGTTCGCCTTCGTCTCGAGCTTCATCCCGTTCCTCGGCATCACGCTGATGACCGTTTCGGTGGCGATCGCCGGCATTCTCACCCACGACGCTCTGTTCCTCGGCCTGGTCCCGGCAATCATCTTCTTCACCGTCCACCTTGCAATGGAGAACTTGCTCTTCCCGGCGATCATGGGCCGGCAATGGGAGATCAATCCCTTCATCGTCTTCATCGCCATCCTGTTCTGGACCTGGATGTGGGGCGCGGTCGGGGCGATGCTCGCCCTGCCGCTTTCCCTGATCATGATGACGGTGCTGAACGAACTTTTCCCCGACCGGAAGACCGTGCCGCACCTGCCGGGATGACCTCGTTCGTCGAGATATTGCTCTACTCGTAGAGGTAATACTTTTCCCACTCCTCGCGCGGGACCTTCGAGCCGATCTTGTAGTCGAAGGACATCACTTTCAGGCCTTCGTCGCCGGTCTCGCATTTGTATTTGAGCCGGTACCAGTCGCCAGCGCTGCGGAAAACAGCGCCCGGTGCGCGGATGGCGTTGCCGGCCTCGATCGGATCTCCAAACGTGTAGGCAATCACCTTGTCCGGTTTGAACTCGCCATTGTTGTCCTGCTTGATGCGATCCATCGCCTCGATATCGCACCGCTGTTCGCGCCGCTCGTCCGGGGCGAGAGCATCGAGCTGTCGGACGATGCGGGCATCGAGCGCATGCGCCGGCAGGGCGGAAAGAAGGGCGAGTGCGGCGAGTGACCAGGTTTTTATCATGTCATTTCCTATCCAATATGACTCGGACGGGCGGAAACTATGAGACGGTTACGCAATTGACCACCTACCAGAACGGGAAATAGGATGATGTGATCGGGTGGGGGTAATGGGGCTGGATGACGGACAGTGCGCTTTCTGATGCGAAGAAGGAACAGATCAAATTGCGCGCGACGTTCCTGAACAATATCGGGATCGGTGCCATTCTGATCGGCGTGTTCACGCCGATCGTTCGGGCGATGTACGAGCCTTCCGCAGCGTCGGGAGATCTGGTCTCCATCGGCGGAACCATGGCGGTTTGCTTTTTATTCGGGGGAGCATTACATTTTGCGGGTAGTTGGATCTTAAGAGGGCTCAGCAAATGACAAGTGAGCAAATAATCCTGCTTCTCATGCCGGCGATTGCTTTGGCGTTCGTCGTTGCTTTCGTCTTCTGGCAGAGCTGGCTTGACGGTGTGCTTCCAAATCAGAAGCCGAAGAAGAAGTAAGCTCGCCCTCGCCTCCCCGCTTGCCTAGCGCCTAAGCGCCCCCTATCTCTGGCACTCCTTGCCTCACAACCGGAGTGCTTCCTTGGCCACCTCCCGCATATCGCCCTTCGCCAATCTTCCCGCCGCTCCCGTTGCGCCCAAGAAGCCGGTCTCCGATACCCGCCACGGCATTACCCGCACCGACGACTATGCCTGGTTCCGGGCCGATAACTGGCAGGCGATGTTCAAGGATCCGTCGCTCCTCGATACGGAAATCCGCAAACATCTGGAGGCCGAGAACGCCTATATGGAAGCGGCCATGGGGGACACGGCCGAGCTGCAGAAAAAGCTGTTCGCCGAAATGCGCGGCCGCATCAAGGAAGACGACAGCTCCGTGCCGATGAAGGACGGGCCGTTCGCCTACGGTACGCTTTATGTCACCGGCGGCGAGCAGCCGCATTATTTCCGCACGCCGCGCGATGGCGGCGAAAAGCACCTCCTGCTCGACGGCGACAAGGAAGCGGTGGGCAAGGATTACTTCCGGCTTTCCGGCATCGACCACACGAGCGACCATTCCCGCGGCATCTGGGGTTACGACGACAAGGGGTCGGAATATTTCACGCTGCGCATCCGCGATCTTGCCACGGGAGAGGATCTTTCCGACGTGGTCGAAAATACCGGCGGCGGCGGGGTCTGGGCGCCTGACGGCAAGAGCTTCTTCTATACGCTGCAGGACGAGAACCACCGGCCCTCGAAAGTCTTCCACCACATTGTCGGCCAGCCGCAATCGGAAGACCGCCTGGTCTATGAGGAGGAGGACCCGGGCTTCTTCATGGGCGTCGGCGGCTCGCTGCTCGACGACTTCATCTATATCGACATCCACGACCACGAGACGTCGGAATACCGGCTGCTCTCGACCAAGGACCTGACCGCCGAGCCGGCGCTGGTTGCGACACGTGAAGAAGGCATCGAATATTCGATGACCGAGGGCGGCGACGTCTTCTACATCCTCACTAACGATGGCGACGCAAAAGACTTCAAGATCATGCAGACCCCGGTCACCGCGCCGGGCAAGGAGAACTGGACCGAGGTCGTGCCGCACGAGCCGGGCCGGCTGATCATCAGCCACATGGCGTTCGCCCGTTATCTTCTGTGGCTGCAGCGCAAGGACGGGCTGCCGCAGATCATCATCCGCGACCGGACGACCGGCGAGGAACATGCGATCGCCTTTGCGGAAGAGGCCTATTCGCTGGGCCTGCAGGGGGCTGCCGAATACGACAGCGACGTGATCCGCTTTTCCTATTCGTCAATGACGACGCCGAGCCAGCTCTACGACTACGACATGAGGACCCGCGAGCGGGTGCTTTTGAAGACCCAGGAAGTGCCCTCGGGCCACAATCCCGACGACTACGTCACCCGCCGGGTGATGGCGCCGGCGCATGACGGCGAACTGGTGCCGGTCTCGCTGCTATACCGGAAAGATACGCCCCTCGATGGGTCGGCGCCCTGCCTGCTCTATGGCTACGGCGCCTACGGAATCACCATTCCGGCCGGGTTTTCGACCAACAACCTGTCGCTCGCCGATCGCGGCTTCGTTTATGCCATCGCCCATGTCCGCGGCGGCAAGGACAAGGGGTTTGCCTGGTACGAAAACGGCAAGATGGAATTCAAGGAAAACACCTTCAAGGACTTCATCGCCGCCGCCGACCATCTGGTGGCCCAGGGCTTCACCTCCTACGAGAACATCATCGCCGAGGGCGGCTCGGCGGGCGGCATGCTGATGGGTGGCATCGCCAACATGGCGCCGGAAAAATTCGCCGGCATCATCGCCGCCGTGCCTTTCGTCGACGTGCTCAACACCATGCTCGACGACACGCTGCCGCTCACCCCGCCAGAATGGCCGGAATGGGGCAACCCGATCGAGAGCCTCGAAGAATACCAGTGGATCGCCGCCTACTCGCCCTACGACAATGTCGAGGCGAAACCCTATCCGCCGATCCTTGCCATTTCCGGCCTGACAGACCCGCGCGTCACCTACTGGGAACCGACCAAGTGGGTTGCAAAGGTCCGCGAATTCTCGACCGGCACCGCACCGATCCTCTTGAAGACCAACATGGCGGCTGGGCATGGCGGCAAATCGGGACGCTTCCAGCGGCTGGAGGAGATCGCGTTCGAATATGCGTTTGCGATCAAGGTGGCGGGGAAGGTGTAGGGGCTGGCAGTAGGGCGTGCCGTGTTCCTGAAAGCATGCCGGCAACTCCGGAACATGGGACAGGCTGGTGTTTGGGAGGTAAGGAATGACCGTCTACATTGCCCTGCTTCGCGCGGTGAACGTCGCGGGCACGGCGCTCCAGATGACGGAACTGAAGTCCATCTGCGAAACCCTCGGCTTCACCGACGTCAAGACCTATATCCAGAGCGGCAATGTGCTGTTCCGGTCCGACGAGGCGGAGGCCGAGGTCGCCGAGAAGCTTGACGACGCGTTGGGCAGGAAGTTCGGCAAAAAGCCGGGCGTCATGGTGCGCTCGACGCGGGAGATGGAGACGATTGCCGAAAATGCGCCCTTCCCCGATGCCAAACCGAACTTTCTGCTCGTGCATTTCCTGCCCGAAAATGCCCCGAACGAAGCGCTCGACAAGATGGTCGCGCCGGATGGCGAGGAGGCGGTCGTCGCCGGGCGCGAGATCTATGTCCACTATCCGGTCGGCTCGGGCAAATCGAAGCTGAAGCTTCCGGCTCTGAAACCGGGCACGTCGCGCAATCTCAACACGGTTCGCAAGCTCGCCGAAATGGCCCGCGCCATGGAAGGTTGAACGGCCGGGGCGTGCATCGTCGTTCCGAACATCCGCCATGCCGTCGTCCTTTAGGCCCCCGGGCTTTGGCTCGGCCTTCGCCCGCCAGAGCGACTTTACCTTGAGCGGCAGGGACCCGCAGGGCGATATCCGACAGGTTTATCAACAACTAGAACGGATGCGGAACGCGCCGAATAGCCGTTCATTGTCGTTTTTTTGTCAAGCCCCTGCCGTCAATCGGCAACCCCGGACGCAAGCCTCGCGCAAGCTTCGTGCGTTAACTATTTGTTAACCATTCTGAACACGGGCGTCACGCCATGAAGATCGATAGCGGCCTCAACGGCTATTATTATCCCAACCGGGCACAAGAGATGGACCGGAAAGTCGAGGAAGCGCCTCAGCGTGAAGCTGCGGCATTCCAGCGATCCCCAAATGCCTTGACGGGAAGCGCCACGCTGCTGTCGTCTTCGCTTGCCAACGCGCTCTGGGTCATGGAAATCGACGACGCGGGCTCCGCAAACGTCGACACGCAGGGCCGATCGGCGCCCCAGGACTGGGTCGAAGATCGCTATCAGGAATTCGCCGAATTCTAAGACATCCCGCTACGCCGTTCCAGCCGGCGTGACTTCCACCGTGACATGCGACAGATCCCGAATGCCCCGGAGTTTATCCTTGTAGAAGGACGGCGCCTGGGGTTTTGGCGTGACCAGGGCGACGATCGCCGCGTGGTGCCCCGGACCAACCTGCCAGACATGCAGGTCCGAAATCCTGTCCTCCTCCGTCTCGACACTCCGGCGGATCCTGCCGGCCAGCTCCGCGTCATCCGGTTGGGCGTCCAGCAACACCGTCGCGGTCGCGCGGATCAGCCCCCAGGACCAGCGCGCGATCACCAGACCGCCGACCACGCCCATGACCGGATCGAGCCACGCCCAGCCATAGGACCGGCCGAGAATGAGCGCGACGATCGCCAGAACCGAGGTCAGCGCGTCGGCAAGGACATGCAGATAAGCGGCGCGCAGATTGTGGTCCTTGGCAGCCCCGTGCGCATGGGCGCCGTGATGACCGTGGTGTCCATGATGATGACCGCCGTCATGGGCATGGCCGCCGTGATGAGACCGGCCGTGATCCTCCCGCAGCAGCCAGGCGCTGAGCAGGTTGACCGCCAGCCCGGCCACGGCGACGAAGATCGCCTGGTCGAAATCGATCGCCACCGGATTGGCGAGGCGGATAAAACTTTCCCAGGCGATCAGCAGCGCGATTAGGGCGAGCACGATGGCGCTCGCGAAGCCGGCGAGATCGCCGAGCTTGCCGGTGCCGAACGTGTAGCGCGGATTGCGGGCCTGGCGGCGGGCATAGAGATAGGCGAGCGCCGCAATCAACATGGCGCCGGCATGGGTGGACATGTGCCAGCCGTCGGCGGTCAGCGCCATTGAGCCGAAGATCGAGCCCGCGACGATTTCCGCCACCATCATCGTCGCCGTCAGCGCGATCACCAGCCAGACCTTGCGCTCGTTGCGCTCATGGTCGGCGCCCAGAAACACGTGCTCATGCTTCAGCTCCTCGATGGAATCGGGCATGGTCTTCTCCTTCGTCGCAATCAGCGGATATAGGTGCGGAGCGCATCGGCGAGTTCATCGACCGCCTGCGCCCTCTGTTTCTCGTCATCGGCATGCAGGACATGCTCGCGCAGATGATCCTCCATGACCTCACCGGTGAGCCCGGAAAGCGCGCCACGGATCGAGGCGAGCAATTGCAGCACCTCGCCGCAGGGCGCCTCGGCTTCCAACGCCCGCTCGACCGCCTCCATCTGCCCCTTCAGCCGGCGCACCCGCGCCAGAAGCTTTGCCTGTTCCCGAATGGTATGCGCCACGAGCGTCTCCATGTAATATAGGGGGGTACCTTATATTCGTATGCACCGCCGACACAAGTCAAAATCCGAAAGCTCCGTGCAGGTTTCGGGACCTAAGCCGCTAGTGGTCTCACACGAGGAGAGTCGCGATGACGACAATTGGAAGTACCAATCCTTATTACGCATCTCTTTACGGTATCCTTGGCAAGAACGGCGGCGACAAGAACGGTTCGGGAAACGCCAACGACTACGCGGCGCCGCGGCAGTCGGTCTCGGGCGGCATAACCGGCAGCGATACGGTGTTCGGCGCAAAGCTGGCAGATAGCCTCTGGACGATGGAAAGCCAGGGCGTCGAGGTCGATCAGGACGCCGGCGACACCTGGCTCGGCGAGGCTCCCTCGACGAAATACGAGGACGAGTTCATGGATCTCGCCAAGAAGACCTTCGCCGAGCGCATCCGCGAACAGTATCTCAAGGACAAGGATCTCACCGAAGACGATCTCAAGACCATGTCGGCGGAAGACCGCGAGGCGATCGAGGCGGATATCCGCAAGGCGATCCTCGAAGCCATGGGCGTCAACGGCCAGAAGCAGGAAGCGGCGATGGACATGGGCGGCGACCCGGCTGCACTGGCACAAGGCAACGCGCAAAAACAGCAGCTGCAGAACGGCGCCAAGGACGATCCGCTGTTCTCCCTGTAAGGTTATCGCTCTCGGCGGCTGCGGCCTTGCCAGTCAGGGCTGCAGCCGTTTTACGTTGGGCGATCGGTGCGATGTCCCCCGCTTGTCTTCGCAACGGTGACTGACTAGATAATTCCTCCAGTGACTAGAGCTTCAAGAGGAATTTTCAGCCATGCTGTCGATCGGCGATCTTTCGAAACGCACCGGCGTCAAGGTGCCGACCATCCGCTATTACGAGCAGATGGGTCTCATCGAAGCGGCCGAACGTTCGGAGGGCAACCAGCGGCGTTATGAGCGGCACGATCTCGAGCGACTCGCCTTCATCCGCCACGCCCGCGACCTCGGCCTCGATATCCCGGCGATCCGCGAACTGATCGCGCTCAGCCAGCACCCCGACCTCCCTTGCATCAATGCCGACAGGATCGCCGCCGATCATCTGGTTGCCGTTCGCGAAAAGATCGAAAAGCTGAAGAAGCTGGAACACGAACTCGAACGGATCATCTCCCATTGCGACGGCCATTCGATCGAGGATTGTTATGTGATCCGGGCGCTGTCGGATCACGGGCTGTGCGAGGGGGAACATTGAGGGCAGATTAGAGGCGTTCTTCGAGAATCTCGGTGGTTGCCAAGCGGCCGTTGTAGAAGAAGCCCAAAATCACGACCTGCTCCTCCTGAACGACGAAGGCGATGCTGAGGCTGCGACGATAACCGATGATCCGCAGCCCAAGAACAGGCCCTTCGCGGACAGTCCCCCGCTCGGGAAATTCGGCCATGTCTTCAACGAATTTGCGGATGCCGACAACGTAATTCCAGGCGACGGGCGGACCGGCCCGATCGGCGATGTAGTCATATAGCGCGTCGAGTTCTTCCTCAGCCTTTTCGTGAATGACGATTGTGCGCGGCATCGCCTATTTGGCTTTCGCCACGCGAGCATGATGCTTGGCTTCGAGCCGAGCGAAAGCAGTATCGAGCGGCACGCCTTTCGAAGCATCCGCCTGCAATTCCTCGAACCGCGAGGGAATTTCGTCGCGAAGCCACTTATCTCGAGCCTCTTCAAAATCCTCGAGCATGCGCAGACCGGCGCGTACCACTTCGCTTGCGTTGTTATAACGTCCCGACTCCAGCTGCTTCTTGATAAAGCGCTCGTAGTGGTCATTCAGTGCTATGCTCGTCATGATGTTTTCCTCTGCGGATCGCCCGGAATTGTAACATCTATTGTCATTATATGGTAGCGAGCTGGGGCAATCTAAACCCTAACGATGGCCTGCCATGATGGGATGACAAGAATGACCACCCTCTTCCCCGTCCTAGCCCCATACCAGACCGGCTTCCTCGACAGGCCCGCCGGCAACCGGATCTTCTTTGCCCTCTCCGGCAACCCCCACGGCAAACCGGCGCTGCTGCTGCATGGCGGGCCTGGGTCCGGCATGTCGGACAGCGCCAGGCGGCATTTCGATCCGGCGGTGTGGCGCATTATCCAGCTCGATCAGCGTGGCTGCGGGAAAAGCACACCGAATGCGGGCGATTTCGGCAACAGCCTTGCTGATAATACGACGCAGCACCTGATCGGGGATATCGAGGCATTGCGGCAGCGACTTGGCGTGGAACGCTGGCTGGTATTCGGCTCCTCCTGGGGCGCTACGCTGGCGCTTGCCTATGCGCAGGCCTTTCCCGGCCAGGTCCGAGCGGTCATCCTTGCCGGGGTCACCACGACACGCTGGGCGGAGATCGACTGGCTTTATAACTGCCTTTCGATCTTCCTGCCGGAGGCCTTCGAAAAGTTCATCGCAGCCATTCCGGAGCCCCTGCGCGACCGCCATCCCGTTTCTGCCTATCACGCGCTGCTCAACGACATCGATCCCGCCGTCCGCCAGAAGGCCGCTTTCGACTGGCATTTTTGGGAGGCAGGCTCGATCTCCGCGGAACCGCAGGCAGGGCTGCCGGCCCGCTGGCAGGATCCGGCTTTCGTGCTCGCCCGGGCGCGGCTCTGCGTCCACTATTTCGAGAGCCGGGCCTGGCTGGAGGATGGCCAGCTGTTGCGCGAGGCTTACCGGCTTGCCGGGATACCGGGCGTGCTGATCCAAGGCCGGTTCGACCTGCAGGGGCCGCCGGCGACGGCATTTGCCCTCGCGAAAGCCTGGCCGGGAAGCGAGCTGGTGATGATCGAAAATGCCGGCCATTCGACCAGTGACCGGGGCATGGCGGAGGCGATCATGGCGGCCGCCAACCGTTTCGCGGATGGTGCTTGACAAGATTTGAGATCGGGAGCATCTAAGCGCCATGATCAACGCGCGCACAACCATCGCCTGCTCGTATTTTTGGGCCTTCCTTTAAAGGGCGGCTCGACAGATCACCATGTCAACAAGCCGCCGTCAGGCGGCTTTGTTGTTTCAAACGGCACCTGACGGCGAGAAGACCGAAAAAGGATGCCGGAAATGACTGAAGATACCGATATTACCCTGCCCCGCCCGTCGGTCGTGACGATCCGGAATGCGAAGCCGCGCGACCTGCCGGAACTCAACGAGATGATCGCGCTGCTTGCCGCGCATCACAACGATCCCGCCGGCATCACCCCTGAAAAGCTCGAGCGCGACCTGTTCGGCGAGATGCCGTGGATCAGCGCGCTTGTCGCCGATACCGGCTCGGAGCTGATCGGCTACGCCATTCTCGTACCGGTCTACCGGGCGCAGGAAGGCACCCGCGGCATGGACCTGCACCATCTCTTCGTGCGCGACGGCCATCGCGGCCACGGCATCGGCCAGCACCTGGTATCGCGCGCCCGCGAGATCGCCAGGAGCGCCGGCTGCGGCTATCTTTCGGTCAGCGCCGCCACCGGCAATTTCGCCGCCCACCGCTTCTACGAACAGATGGATTTCAAGCCGCGCCCGGTCACCGGCATGCGCTATACGCAGGCGCTGGCGTAAAATCTGCGGCCGAGGCTTATCCGGCGGCCTTGGCCAGGATTCTCAGATAATCGTCGACCGCCTCGTGGAAGATTCCGTCTTCACGTGCCTCCTACCGCGCCGGCACCGCCTTCAGATAGGCCGCGATCGCCTCAAGATCGCTTTTCGGCAGATGCGCGAGGTTCTGCTGCACTTCCACCATGGAACCGCCGGCGGTGTCGAAATCGGGGGTGAAACCGGTTTCGAGATAACCGGCGATGTCGCTCTCGCTCCAGGAACCGATATCCTTCGAGCCCGGCGTGATGTTGGGAATGGTTCCCTTGCCTTCCGGGTTCGGGCCGCCGGCAAGCCAGCGGTCGGGGAGAAAACCGCCCGTCGCGTCGCGCGGCGTATGACATTCGCCGCAATGGCCGGGCCCTTCGACCAGGAACTGGCCGCGCCTGACCTTGTCGTCGGCGGACGCGAGCTCAACCCGCGGCTGGTCGCTGAAATAGAGGAATTTCCAGCCGCCGACCGCAAGCCGGATATTAAAGGGGAACGGCAGCTCGTGCGGCGGCGCGACATTGGTGCTCGCCGGCAGCGTCTTCAGGTAACCGAAGAGATCGTTGATATCCTTGGCCGAGAGCCTCGAATAGGAGCCGTAGGGAAAGGACGGAAAGAGGTGTTCGCCGTCCGGGCCGACCCCGCGGGTCGTGGCATTGCCGAACTGCGCCAAGGTCCAGTTGCCGATGCCGGCGTTCGGATCGGGCGAGATGTTGGGAATATGGAATGTCCCGAACGGGCTCGGCAGCGCCCTGCCGCCGGACAGAACCTTCAGGGCATCGTCGGCGGCGCCGGTCGCGGCATGACAGCTCGAACAGCCGCCGGCCCAGAAGAGCTGCTCGCCCTTGGCAAGATCCGGCGCGCCAAGGCCTGCCCAATGGGCATCGGGATAGGGATCGGGCTTGGTCAGCGCCCAGGCCGTGGCAGCACCCGCCGCGACCACCACGACGCCCGCCGCCAGGATTTTGGACCATATCGAGGCCATCGCCTTCCTCCAGCGTAACGAGATCATACTAGGACGGCCGCAGAAGGCTGCGGCCGTCCCGATGCTAAGACAGGGCAGCGATCACTTCAGGCGGAAGTTCTGATGGCAGGTATTGCAGTTGCCGCCGAGCGTCTGCAGGGCCTTGCCGACGGCGGCCTGGTCTGCCGGCATGGAAGCCAGAAGCGCCTCCGCGTCGGAACCGAGCTTCTGGGCGTTCGCCCGGAATTCGGCGTTCTTTTCCCAGATGGCCGGTGCGGCCTTGGTCTTGTCGCCGGTCTCGGAGCCTGCCGGGAACTGATCCGGGAAGGCCTTGATATTGGTGCTGATCGTGGTCAGCGCCGTGCGCACGGCAGCCTGGTCATACGGCTTTTCGCCCTTGGCGATCCCGCCCAGAGCGCCGGCTGCACCGCCGATACCCTTCATCAGAGCCTGGCGCTTGGCAATCGGCGTTTCCTGTGCGGTCACGGCCGTAAAGCCAAGACAGAGTACGGCCGCGGCGGCGGCAATCAATTTAAACTTCATTCATTCCTCTCCTCATCGAGCCGGTCATGCCGGCGCATTTTAGCGACCTCATGATTGCCGGCTTATGGGTTTGAAAAAAGTAACTTTTCTGTCATGAGGCCGCGAGCGTTCCGCCTATAGCCAGGCAGGCACGGAATGTGACGGAGATATGTCTCGCCGAGACTGCTCAAGCCGTCCTTCAGGCCGTCAGCCCCTCCCAGAGCGTCAGCATGGAAACGGCAAGCAACAGGAGGCCGGCGATCCGCCCGACCCAGATCGTCGCGCTGCCGTTGCCGACCAGGAATTGCCGCGCGTGGCCGGCGGCGACGGCGAGGCCGCCATAGATCGCGAACTGGGTCGCGGCCGTCATCGCCGCCATGATTGTCGCCTGCGGGGCGAGCGGCCCGAAATCCGGCCGCAGGAACTGCGGGTAGACGGCGAGCATGAACAGATAGGCTTTCGGATTGATGAGGCATGTCACCGCGCCGCGCCGGAACGCTTCCCAGTTCGACCGCGTGTCCGCCGGACCGACATGATCAACGGTGATCGAACTGCGGATCAGGCTGACGCCGATCCAGGCCATGTAGAGCGCGCCGGCAATCAGCAGCGGCTTGAACAGCACCGGCATCAGGCTTGCAAGCAGGCCGACGCCGACCGCGCCATAAAGCGAGTGCACCAGCCCGCCGGCGATGATGCCGGCGGTGGCGGCAAGGCCGGCCGTGCGGCCCCGGGTCAGCGAATTGGCAAGCACGAAGATCATGTCCATGCCCGGCACGACGATTATGCCGAACAGGAGGGTGAAAAAGAGCCAGAGGTTTTCGGTGTAGGTCATGTCAGTTTCTTGAGCCTCGCAATGTCGGCTTCGAATGCTGAAGCCTTGTTTTTCAACCGGATATGCGGTCCTATACGGCAGCCCAACTGACAGCGTATTGTCAGTAGCGATCGTCTCGCCACAAGGAAAACCGGCATGCGCAAGGCCTCGCGCCTGTTCGAGATCATCCAGATCCTCCGGCTCGCGAAAAAGCCGGTGACGGCGGCGGAAATCGCCGTGCAGCTGGAAGTCACCGTGCGCTCCATCTACCGGGATATCGCGGCCTTGCAGGCGATGCGGGTGCCGATCGAAGGCGGGCGCGGCATCGGCTATATCCTGCGCCCCGGCTTCACGCTGCCGCCGCTGATGCTGTCGATCGAGGAGACGGAAGCGATCGTGCTGGCGCTCGCGCTGCTGGAACGGACCGGCGACACGGAGCTGCGGCAGGCGGCCAAGCAGGTCAACCGCAAGATCGCCGCCGTGGTGCCGGCCCCACTGGCCGGCACGTTTTCCGCCAATGCGTTGCATGCCTGGGGCTCGGTCGCGCCGGTACCGGACGCGCTCGACCTTGCCATGGTGCGCCGGGCGATCCGCGACGAGCAGAAGCTGGCGCTCGACTACCGCGACGAATATGCCCGCGCCACGGAACGGACGATCCGGCCGGTGGCGCTGATCTATTATTCGCAGACGGCCAATATCGTCGCCTGGTGCGAACTGAGGCAGGCAATCCGCAATTTCCGCGCCGACCGGGTGGAGCATTGCGAACTGGCGGACAGCTTCTTCCGCGGCGAAGGCGAAAAACTGCGGTCGCTGTGGGTTCAGGGCTGGACGGACAAGACGGCTGCGGGGACGGCAGGTTAGAGCGGAAGCGTTCGGCTTTCCTCGCGGCCATGGCCGATGATCTCGATGCGGTCGGCGAAGATCTCGACGACTGCAAAGGTGTTTTCCGTCTGCGTATCGACCATGCCCTTGAAGTTGACATACCACGTGCTTCCGGCGCGGCCGAGATTGCCGACGTGGTTGTGGCCGTTCAGATAGGCGATCACATTGCCGGAGCGGGCGAAGAGATCGGTCAGCCGCTCGGCACCCCAGAGATTGTGCTCGTTTTCTGGGTAAAGCGGATAATGGCCCATGACCACGACCTTCTCGTCCGCAGCGCTTGCCCGCTCCAGCACCGCCTCCAGCCAGCCGAACTGCTGGTCGCCGATGCCGCCGTTCCATTCCTTGGCGTTGATCGCGCCTTCGGCCAGCAGTGTTTCCAGCCGCTGCTGCGCAAGCGTGTGGCGCGGATGGCCTTCCGGGGTGGAAAACAGGCTGATCTCGTTGCCGTCGATCACCACGAAGCGAAAACCGCCGCGGGCAAAATCGTGCCAGGCGGCCGGCATGCCGAGCCGTTTGTGGACATCGCCGAGCTGCGCCGGCGCCACGAAGAAATCGTGGTTACCCGGCATCAGAAAACTCTCGTGGCGCAGGCCCTGATAGACGGCAAGCACCGGGTCGTAGCTCTCCCCGCCCCGGTCGATGAGATCGCCGAGCGTCACCACGAAGGACAGATCCTCGCCGTTCAGCACGCCGATCGCCTGGCGCAGCTTGTCGAGGCTGTTGGCGTAATAACGGTCCATCTCCAGCCATGGCGGCAGGTCGGCATATTGCGGATCAGCGATCACACCGAAGCGGAGGAGAGGTTTTTCGTGGGGCATTTCGCGGAGTTAGCCGGTGGCTGTGACAGGCGTGTGACGACTCGGCGTTCGTATCAAGAAGGAAACCCGTTAAAGATCGGCCTCACGGCTCGGGGCGGAATTTCTGGTAAAGACATCGTCATCAATGTCGGCATCAAGGTGAAAATTCCGGAGATACTGGACGAGACTGGAGCCATCCTCCGGCCTTGCTTTCCCGGCGACCTCCGCGGCTTCGACGATCACAGCCGCCGCCTTTCCATGCCGGGTCGTTGTTACGGATTCGCCCGCCGCCGCATGATCAACAAAGCTGGAAAGGCCTGCTTCAGCATTCTTCGAGCTGGCATCCTGCAATTCAGCCTCCAAAATTATCGCAAGAACCCATTCTGGATCTTTCTATCGAAAAATCCAAGCGAAAGCAGACCAACCATCACCGCCGTCCGAAAACCCATCCTTCAAGCGATCACCGTTCCCTGGTGAAAGACGATCTTCCAGCCGGTCGCAGTTCTCCTCCAGAACGTGGAGCGCCGGCTGAGGCGGTCGGGCTCCTCCAGAACATAGGACAGATGGTAGAGGTCATCGGCGAGGCGGTTGATGGTGAAATCCCGGCAGGGCCAGTCGTGAGGCTCCGGCTCGCGGTATCGTTCGAGAAGGTTGGCGATGACGAATTCGCGTCGGTAGACTTTGCCGCTGGCGCCGATTTCCCAGAAGGCTTCATCGGTCATGGCTTCCAGAGCCTCGCGACTGGTGCCGAATTCGCGGCGATGGAAGATCGGCTCACGGGCGGCGAGCTCCGCCAGGATCATCTCTATCGAATGCTCATCCATATCCTGCTTCCCTCCTGTTTTTCGCGCCGATGACGAGGTTCAAAAACAAAAACACCCGGCGCCTTGCGGCACCGGGTGGGATCCTCGGGTTAAACCCGAGGATGACGGCGGTTGGCCGGATTATTTCGTGGCAGCTTCGTAGCGCTCGAGGACGTAGTCCCAGTTGATCAGGCTGTCGACGAAGGCTTCGAGGTATTTCGGGCGGGCGTTGCGGTAGTCGATGTAATAGGAATGCTCCCAGACGTCGACGCCGAGGATCGGCTCTGCACCGTGAACCAGCGGGTTCTCGCCGTTCGGGGTCTTGGAGATGACGAGCTTGCCGTCTTTCACCGAAACCCAGGCCCAGCCGGAGCCGAACTGGGTCGTGCCGGCGGCGATCAGGTCGGCCTTGAACTTGTCGTAGCCGCCGAGATCGGAGGCGACTGCCGCTTCGAGCTTGCCCGGCAGCTTGGTGCCGCCGCCGCCCTTCTTCATCCACTTCCAGAAATGGACGTGGTTGTAGTGTTGGGCAGCATTGTTGAAGAGGCCCTGGTTGGTGCCGAAGGACTTCTTGACGACTTCCTCGAGCGACAGATCGGCCATGCCGGCTTCGGCAGCGAGCTTGTTGCCGTTGTCGACATAAGCCTTGTGGTGCTTGTCGTGGTGGAATTCGAGCGTCTCTTTCGACATGAAGGGCGAAAGGGCTTCGTAATCGTAGGGGAGTTCGGGAAGTTCGAAGGCCATTGGTCTACTCCTTGTTCGGCAGCTACCTGGGTTCGGCAGATACCTGGGCATAGCGTCGTGCGGGAACATAGGAGCGGAGGGGCCAAGAGGCAACGGTGAACTTGCCAAAAATCAAGCCGATGGGGTGAAGAAGTTGCGGAAATTTCGAGATACAAGAAACGGGCCAGATCACGATTCGGAGCCCGTTCGATGAAGACCACTTTTGCTCTTGCCGCCGCCCTCCTCGCATCCAGCGTCCCTGCCGCACGCGCCTCCTCGGACGACGCATGGTCCGGTTTCCAGGCCGAGGTCGCCAAGGCCTGCGTGACCGCCGCCAAGGGGCTGATCGAGAACGGCAAGGCTCTCGTCGATCCCTTCGGCAGCCAGAGCTACGGCCTCGCCGTCGTCTCCGGCAAGGCGGTCGGCGCCAAGGTGACGATCAGCGCCCTCTGCGCCTTCGACAAGAAAACCCGCAAGGCCGAGATCGGCGGCGAAATCTCCGCCGACAAGCTGGCGGTGAAGGCGGGGAAGTAATCGCCCGGATCAGGCGGCGCGGCGCCAGGCGAAGGTCCTGCCGCCGTCCGAGGTCGAGATCAGGCCCATGCGGTAGAGCGCCATCAGCACGCTAGCGACCGCCGGGCGGACCTTCTGGCCCTGCTTGAAGCGGGCGGCGATATCGGCGGCGTTCAACGCCCCCCCCGTCTCGATCAGCATGTTGAAGACCGCCGGCGTCTGGTCGGCATCCGCCACCGGGAAGGACGGTTTTGCGGTCCTGGCCGCGGGTTCCGCCGCACCGCCGAGATCGGCCTCCAGCTGCTCGGCCTTTTCCTTGTCCGAACCGAAGCGCGGGATCTGGTAGTCCGGCCGCAGCCAGCGCACCAGGCCGCGCTTCTCCTCCTTCGCCCGCTCCCTGTTGAGCGCCACCAGATTGGCCAGCACCTCCTCCTCGGCCAGATCGACCGGCCAGCCATAGGCTTCCGCCACCGCAGCATCGAGGCGGTCGTGCAGTTCCTTGATGATCAGCACGAGACCGTCGTCGAAGATGCGGCGCTCCCTGGGGTCGAGATCGCCGGGTTGGACGCCGGCGCGCAGGCGCTCCAGCACGTTGTAGAGCCCGGTCAGGGTGAGGTGCTGGTGTTCTTCCAGCACCCGCTTGCGATGGGCATCGAGTTCCTCGGCGATGGTACCGATTTTTTGCTTTTGGACATCGGTGGCGGCGGGGAATGGGAAGGGGTCGAAGCAACGGGATTTCGAATAGCGTGGGTCGTTGCCAATACCGAGCCAACCGCCTGCGCGGAGTGCCCAAATGACCTGAAACCGAGAGCACAAGACACCAAGGGAATAGCCGTCGTTCAGACCGATAGCGACAAGCATATTGTCCGGCAAAATCGAAGCATCCAAAAATTGAAAGACACGGTGCTTAGTCGTTTCGACGGTCACTATTATACGATGTAAGCCTTGGGCAAAGGACCGGTATGTTTCATGCGTCGCGCCGAACCAATGCCAATTAACTCGCCGAAATTCCATATTGTTGCTTTCACGCTCAGGCCTCACCTGCGTCGCAACATGCTGATATACCTCAGGATATTGTGAGCGAAGTTCACCCTGGCTTAGCGGATAGTTGTCAATGACCATAACCCCTCGCGAGCGAGCAGTCATATCTTTGCCATTCCGATAATGCCTTATATGCCGTTCAAGCCCTGGGCGGGTACCGAGGCCGAGGACGACTGCTTCCTTAGGCGTAACAATGAAACCAGAGCCATGAAGCTTGACGCCCGGTGAGCAAATACCTTCGTTTGCTTTGAGTTTTTCCGACTGGGTTACGTCCACCCCCACGGTCAGATCCGAGTTAACCTTGCCGCGCTTCTCCGCAAACAGGATCACCGGGCTGTCGGTCTCGACGCCCTCCTCGGCCGTCACCTCCATCAGAAGGCCATCGTGCTTACCGGCTTCGGCAACCGTCATGGCGATGCGCACGGCGGCGCTGTCGCGCGTCACCTTGGTCCAGGGATGGTCGGGAATGGCCAGCACCAGCGACAGCGGCTTCTTGGCGCTGAGATGCGTTTCCATCACCCGGCGCTGGAATACTTGGCTGATGGAATTGGTGGTGACGAAACCGAAGCGCTTGAGGCTAGACCCCTTCTTCAGCAGGATTTCGGCCGAACGGTCCCACCAGTACATGACGAAATCGGCGCTTTCGTTCATGTGCTTGTGGGCCTTCCACAACGCCTCCGCATAAGCGCCGCCCATGCGGGCGCGAATATCCTTGCCGCCGATGAAAGGCGGGTTGTCGACGATGTAGTCCGCCTTCGGCCAGTCCGGGCGGCGCGGGTTGGGGTAGGTCTCGACGCCATTAACGACCTTCGGCATCGGATAACCGTCCCATTTCAGCACCGCATCCATGGTCTGGATATTGTGGAAGGCGCGCAGGATCGGTTCGGAGGGGGCGGCGCCCTTGGTGCGGAAATGCCATTGCAGATGGCCGATCCACAGCACCAGTTCGGCGATCGCCGCGGCGCGCGGATTGAGCTCCATGCCTAAAAACTGGTGCGGATCGACGGTGTGGGTTTCGAGCCCGGTCAACGCCTCCTGGCCGCCGAGATCGGTCAGCGCCTCCAGCACCTCGCCTTCCAGGCGTTTCATCAGTTCCAGCGAAACATAGAGGAAGTTGCCGGTGCCGCAGGCGGGATCGAGCACTTTCGTGTCGCAGAGTTTTTCGTGGAAGGACTGGACGGATTTCACCGCCGCATCGTTGCGGGCCTCCGCCTTCTGGCGCTCTGCGGTCGACAGGACCTGCGCCCATTCGGCCCGCAGGGGATCGATGATCGTGGCGATCACCAGCCGTTCCACATAGGCGCGCGGCGTATAATGGGCACCGAGGCGGCGGCGGTCGGAGGGATCGAGCGCCTGTTCGAGAAACGTGCCGAAGATCGCCGGCTCGACATCCTTCCAGTCGTACATGGCGGCAGCGGCAAGCTCGCCGATCTCTTCCCTGGCGAGCTTCAGGGCGCGGCGGTTCTTGAAGAACTCGCCGTTGAACTTCTTGACCTTCTCGCGGATCGTCGCGGTGAAGCCGCCCTCGTCCATCGCCTTCCAGAGATCCTCCATCATGCCGGGGAAGATTTCCGGCTTTTCGGCGCAGTCCTTCAGGAGGGCCTTGAAACTGTCCTTCGGCAGCAGTTCCACATCCTCGGCGAACATGGTGAACAGCACGCGCATCAGGAACATCGCCACCTCTTCCGTGGCGTAGCCGGATTTTTCCAGCGCCTGGGAAACCTTGGCGATGCGGGTGGCGATCTCGCGGGTCACTTTCGCAGCATGGCGGGAGGGATCGAGCGACAGCGGATCGCTCCAGATCGCCACCAGCCGGTCCCGCACGGTCTTTTCGCGCAGGTCCTCGAGATAGATGCGGAAGGAGCGGCGGTCGGGGAACTGGTCATAGGCCTTTCCGTCGCGGCGGAAATTGGCATAGACCTCGATGCAGTGGCCGACATCGCAGACCAGCACGAAGGGCGGCGGCTCGTGGGAAGCGGGCAGCAGGCGCACGTAATTCTCGGCCTGGACGCGGGCGTTCATCATCAGCACGTCCCAGGCACGTCCTGCCCCTCGGCGGCCGCGCGGCGACGGCGCCGTCATGCCCGGCAGCGGCGGCGCCTCGCCGAGGTCCGCCAGCTTCTTGTCACCGGCAAACCGGCTCTGCTTGGCTTCGAGGATGAAGCAGTCACGCCGGTAAAGATCGATCCGCTTGTTGGAAACGCTGCCGTCACGCCCTGCCTCGCGCACGACGCGCTCGAAGACGTAGTCGTTGCCCTCCGTCGAGGCCGATGCCGGGTCGGCATGCGGAAGACCCAGAAGATCGCAGAGTTCGGTCAGAAAAAGCGCGTAATTGGCCCTTTCCTGGCCTCCCTCCTACCCCTGCCAGCGCCTGATGAAGGCCTCTACTGCTACTGTCACTGATTCCACCCCAACGTGTCCTGGCGGCGATCTTAAAGCCGCCGATGCGAGAAGCAAGCAGCGGTCCGGCGGACGTCGGTCTTGCAGGTAAAACGGGAACCTTTCTTCGCGCCTGCGAATTGAAAGCGAACGCCCTTGGCAAAGAGGAGGCTGCATGTCGTCCGACTTCCTGACGTCCGATTTCCTGATCTTCGTCGCCATCGGCTTCTTCGCACAGATCGTCGACGGGGCGCTCGGCATGGCTTTCGGGGTGCTGACGACGACCAGCCTGCTTGCCGTCGGCGTGGCGCCCGCGGCGGCAAGCGCCATGACCCACGTGACCGAGTGCTTCACCACCG
This sequence comes from Neorhizobium sp. T6_25, assembly GCF_002968555.1. Lineage (NCBI taxonomy): Bacteria > Pseudomonadati > Pseudomonadota > Alphaproteobacteria > Hyphomicrobiales > Rhizobiaceae > Neorhizobium > Neorhizobium sp. T6_25. Next base: position 18,945 of record NZ_PVBL01000038.1, on the reverse strand, counting down.
CCGCCTCGGGACTGTCGCATCTCTACAACCGCAATGTCGATTGGCGGCTGGTGGCAAGGCTGGCACCGGCCGGCATGGTCGGCGGGGCGATCGGCGCCTATGTGCTGTCGAATATCGACGGCAAGGCGATCGAGCCCTTCGTCTCCGCCTATCTGATCGCCGTCGGCCTGTTCATCCTCTACAAGGCATTTCAACCGAAATTTCCGCGCGACGTGCGCGACTGGATCGTGCCCTTTGTGGGCGGCGGGGGCGGGCTGCTCGATGCGATGGGCGGCGGCGGATGGGGGCCGATCGTGACGAGTTCGCTGCTTGGTCGCGGCCACGATCCCAAAAAGGTGATCGGCTCCACCAACCTGACCGAATTCGCCGTCACCACGGTGATTTCCGCAACTTTCATCGTGGCGCTCGGCTGGTCTGAACTCTCCTCCGCCCTCGGCCTCATCCTCGGCGGCATCCTGGCGGCGCCGATCGGGGCCTTCATCGTCCGCTACCTGCCGGTCAAACCCCTGATGATCGCCGTCTCGATGATCATCATCGGCACGGCTGCGGTCCGGCTTGTGTGAGGAGGCATGAACGGGCCAGACTGGCGGCCGCACGCGGAATATGGCAGACTTGCCTCATGAAGAACGACGCCGAAATCTCCGAGGACCTCAGCCGCCGTGTGGATCAGCTCGCGGCCCGCTCCAGGCTGACACGCGGGCAGATCATCGAAGACGCGCTGGCTCACGGTCGATCGCTGGCCTGGCAGGAAAAGTGGGTCGCCGGCGTCGAGGCCGGGCTTGCCGACGCCGACAACGGCGATTTCGCGACGGAGGCGGAAATCGCTGCCGTATTGACCAAATACGGGCCGGCTTAAGCTTCCCGTGCGGATCGTTTTCACCCGCCGCTATCTGCGAGAACTGGCAAGCATCGGAGACTATATCGGCGAGCGTAACCCGCGCGCGGCAGCCCGCGTTATGCATGAGATCCACTCGAAGACCACCCGGCTGCTATCGGACAATCCTTTTATCGGGCGCCCCGGTGAAATCATCGGCACGCGCGAACTGGTGATCGTCAGCACGCCTTACGTCGTCGCCTATCGCGTGACGGAAAACCAGGTGGAGGTGCTTTTCGTCCAGCATGGCGCCCAGGAATGGCCTGACGAGGTGTGACAGCGAAATAGCGCCCCTTGCCCGATTGTGATAGGCTTGCCCGCGAACAGGAACCGACCGATGCGCCCGAACCGATCGATTACCATCTCCCTGCCGGAAGACATGGCCGAACTCGTCCAGAAGAAGGTCGCGTCCGGCGAATTTGCCGACGAGAGCGAGGTGGTCGCCGAAGGACTGCGGTATCTGGCGGATCATGATGCCGGAATAGAAAGCTGGCTGCGGGACGAGGTCGTGCCGGCGCTGAGAGCGCATGATGCCGATCCCAGCAGGGGGCGCACAATCGAAGAGACGAGAAAAGAACTTGAAGACTACATGCGGACCAAGGATCGAAGATCGATCGGTGCATGAAATATTCAGTCATCCTCTCCTTGGAAGCTCGTCTGGATCTGGCTGATCTGTTCGATTACCTCTCGAGCAAGACCGGAGATGATTTCGCGCGTGCTTACATCCGCAGGATCATGGACCATTGCAATGGCTTCAGCACTTTCGCCAAGCGGGGAACCCTCCGCAACGACATAGAGCCGGGCTTGAGGCTCGTGGGGTACCGCCGAAAAGCAACCATCGCCTTTCGCGTGGATGAGAATACCGTCACGATTGCTCGTATTCTTTATGGTGGCAAAAGCCTCACCGGCGCGGACGACATCGAGGACGACGAATTCTAACTTATCGCCTGCCTCGCACGCCACTGCCTGAAGGTTTCAGGCCTCGTCGCCGGGGGAGCGGGCCCAGTCCATGTAGAGTTCCAGCGCCTTGCGGGCGACCGGGCCTTCCTGGAGCTGGCGTTCCTCGAAGCGGTTGACCGGGACGATCTTGGAATAGTTGCCGGAGGTGAAGATCTCGTCGGCATCCATGAAATCCGCAACCGTCAGCGTCGTCTCGCGCACGTCGAAGCCGCCGCGGCGCAGCAGGTTGATGACACGCGAGCGGGTGATGCCGGCAAGGAAGGTGCCATTGGCGATTGGCGTCATGATCACCCCGTCCTTGACCATGAAGATGTTCGAGGAGGCGGTCTCGGCGACATTGCCGTTCATGTCGCGGGCCAGCGCATTGTCGAAGCCGCGGCTGCGGGCTTCCATGATCATGCGGCCGCTATTGGGATAAAGGCTGCCGGTCTTGGCGCCGGTCATCGCCACTTCCGGGTTGGGGCGGCGATAGGGCGAGACGGTGAGCGACGAGGGTTTGGCGGTCTGCATCGGCGCCTCGAACAGGCAGAGCGCGAAACGGGTCGATTCCGGATCGGCGGTGACGACGCTGTAGGGCATGCCGTGTTCCGACCAGTACATCGGCTTGATGTAGATCGCCGTCTTGCCATCGAATTTCTTGATGCCTTCCCAGGCGAGCGCCTCGATCTCCTCGGGCTGCATCACCGGCTTCATGCCCATGTTCGTGGCCGACCGGTTGACGCGCTGGCAATGCAGGTCGATGTCCGGCGCAATGCCGTCGAACCAGCGGGCGCCGTCGAACACGGTGGAACCGAGCCACATGGCATGCGAGGTGGGGCCGATCAGCTTCGGATTGCCTTCCAGCCATTCGCCGTCCACGAACGTCCAGGTGGTGGTGCGGGGGGCGGTGTTGACGGACATGGTGATCTCCTCAGTCATTCTGGCGCTTCAAAATTGCGGGGTGAGTGAAGTCCGGCGCCGCCGCCGAGGTCAAGCGATAATATGAAATGGATCATCACAAAAATTGATATTTTTGCCCATGGAGACCAGCGTGTCGGAGTGCCATGTTCCATCGAAACGAACACTCGAGGAAGACGCTCATGGCATGGTCGGCGGAGCAATATGTGAAATTCGAGGACGAGCGGACGCGGCCGGCGCGCGATCTTCTGGCGCAGGTACCGCTCGGCTCGGTGGCCCGTGCCTGCGACCTCGGCTGCGGCCCGGGCAATTCGACGGAGCTGATCGCTGAGCGTTTCGGGGCAGCCAACGTCGCCGGGCTAGACAGCGACGACAACATGCTGGCGGCGGCCCGCAAGCGCCTACCCGGCATGCAATTCACCAACGCCGATCTGAACACCTGGGTGCCGGGAGAGCCGGCCGACCTGCTCTACGCCAATGCGGTCTTCCAGTGGGTGCCGGACCATATTTCGGTGCTCGCCCGGCTGATGGATCACCTGAGACCCGGCGGCGTGCTGGCGGTGCAGATGCCGGACAACCTCTCCGAACCCAGCCATCTTTTGATGGAGGAAACCGGTGCGGCCGGCCCGTGGAAGACGGCCTTCGAAGGCGGCCGGGTGCGCCGCGCGGTGCTGCCGCCGCCTGGGGCGTATTTCGAGCGGCTGATGCCGAAATCCGCCCGGATCGACGTCTGGCACACGGTCTATTACCACCCGCTCGCCAATGCGCCCGCGATCGTCGAATGGGTCAGGGCGACCGGGCTGCGGCCCTATCTCGACGCCGCCGGCCCTGCCTATGCGGAAGCCTTTGCGGCCGACTACACCGCCCGCATCGCCAATGCCTATCCGCCGATGGCCGACGGCCGGGTGCTGCTGCGCTTCCCGCGGTTCTTCATCATCGCGGTCAAGGCCTGAAGGGCGACTTCAAGGCGTGCCTGGCGGCTTCAAGGAGTGCCCGGCGGCGGGGCCAGCGGGTTCTGCTGCTGGGGCGGCGTCGCTTCTATCCGGCCATTACCGGGGTCATTCATCCAACCGATACTCAATACACAGCCGATGAGGATCAACAGCACCGCGATAAAAAGCCAACGCATCAAATTCCTCCGCCGGCCATCAACCGGAATGCACCCGACCAAGGAAGTCGCGGATCAGCGGTGCGACTTCGTCGAGATTGGTTTCCAGCAGCCAATGACCACCATCGAGAAGATGAAGTTCCGCCCTGGGCAGGTCGCGCAGGAAGGCGCGGGCGGATTTTTCCGGCATGTAGCCGTCCTGCGGCCCCCAGACGATCAGGGTCGGTGGCTGGCGGTCGCGCAGGTATTGCTGATAACGCGGAAACCACGCGACATTCTCGCGCAGCCCGGCGATGACATCGACGGCGATCCGCCGCCGTCGTTCGTCCATCAGCGCCCAATGCAGCTTCCACAGGTCCGGCGAGATGCGCTCGGCGATCTCCGGCCGGACCTCGTTGAGGAACTCTTCCCTGAAACCCTCCTCGCTGACGGCCCCCGCAATTTTGCGGCGGCCCTCCTCGGTCGGGTTGCGCCAGAACTCCTGCAGGCCGGCATATTTGGGACCGAGCGCATCCTCGTAGATATCGCCGTTCTGGACGATCAGCGCGGCGATCTTTTCCGGGCGCCGGATCGCCAGGCGAAGACCGATCTGCGAACCGAAGTCGTGAAGGTAGAGCGCGAACCGGTCGAGCCCGAGCGTCTGCGTGAACGTATCGAGGAAATCGGCAAAGCCGTCGAAATCGTAGGCAAAGCCCGAGGGCATGTCGGTATAGCCCGAGCCCGGAAAATCCGGCGCGACCAGATGCCAGCGATCGGCAAGCCGCGGCATCAACTCGCGGAACTCATAGGACGAGCACGGATAGCCGTGCGGCAGCAGAAGAACGGGCGCACCGGCCCTGCCCGCCTCCCGGTAAAACACCTTCATGCCTTTGAGATCGAGCCACTTGTGTTTCACCCGCACGCGATCCGGCGGGGCTTCGGTGGTCATGTCCATGATCATCGCTCCTTGAACTGTCAGCTCTTCAAGAATGGTTCATGCTGGAAATGTTCCGTGACCATTTCGTGGCACCCGGCCGACTTTTCGTATCGCGGCGACGTCAGTAATTCTCTAGCTTGGTGCACCCGGCGTACAGCCGCAACGCAGCAAAATGGTTGACTCGGGCCGGTTCGGCTTGCACTCTCGACCCTTCCTGTTTTCGTCGTCCTGCCCGAAAAGCCGTTCGAAGCCATGCCGAAACCATCCACATTGTCGCTGACGCAGGATCTGGTCGATCTCTGTTTCCGCGAGGAAGCAGACCCTGGCCCACCCGCCACATGGGAGCCGCTGACCGACGACGACTACATTCAGATCGCCGATCGCCTGGCGGCGGAAATCGGCGAGGATCCGCTCTGGGTCTTCGCCTATGGCTCGCTGATCTGGAAGCCGGGCTTCGACAGCATCGCCTGCCAGCGGGCCGCCGCGTTCGGCTGGCATCGCTCCTTTTCGCTCAGGATCGAGCGCGGCCGCGGCTCGCCGACACAGCCGGGGCTGATGATGATGCTGTCGCGCGGCGGCCGCTGCGACGGGGTGATCTACCGCGTCGCCGACGACGACAAGCGCGTCCAGATCGAAAAAGCGCTCCGCCGCGAGGTCAGCCATCGCGACAGCCTCACCTCGTTCCGCTGGCTGCCGGTCCGGGCCCAGGCCGGCGAGACCGTGCGGGCGCTGACCTTCTGGGTCGGCGGCACCAGCAAGCGCATCATCCGGCCGCTGCTGCCGCTCGACGAGGTCGCAAAGGTTCTGGCGCGCGCCTGCGGGCATCGGGGATCGTGTGCCGAATATCTCTACAATACCGTCGTGCATCTCGCCGAATTCGGTATCCACGACCGCAATCTCTGGCGGCTGCAGGAAATGGTGGCGAAGGAAATCCGGGGGATGCACGTGCGGGAGAAGGTGGAAACGGTCGGCGTGGTGGCGTGAGCCTAGAGGCGGTGCCGTCTTGTTTGGCAGTCGAAGGTCGGAATCGTGCCTAAACATAAGCCGATTGCAAAAGACAATCGGCTGAGTTATCCATAAACCAGTTTCACTTCGCAATCGGTCATGGGAGGCCGTCATGCGTCCGGTTCTGTATTCTCATCCATTCTCGTCCTACTGCCAGAAGGTGCTGACCGCGCTCTATGAGAACGGCACCGAGTTCGACACCCGCATGCTCGGGCCGGAGGATCCTTCGGCCTATGAAGACCTCTGCTGCATGTGGCCGGTGAAGCGCTTCCCGGTCCTGCTCGACGGAGAGAAACGGGTCTTCGAATCGTCGATCGTCATCGAATATCTGGGCCTTCATTATCCCGGCCCGGTGAAGCTGATCCCCGACGATGCGGATGCGGCGCTCGATGTGCGGATGATGGACCGCTTCTTCGACAACTACATTTCCACCCCGCAGCAAAAGGTGGTCTTCAACGCCATCCGGCCGGAAGAGCACCGCGACCCCTACGGCGTGCAGGAAGCGCGCGGCATGCTGGATGCCGCCTATGGCTGGCTGGACGAGCGGATGGCGGGCCGGGAATGGGCGGCGGCCGATGCCTTCAGCCTGGCCGATTGCGCCGCGGCGCCTGCCCTCTTCTACGCGGACTGGACGCACCCGATCGGCGAGCAGTTCGCCCATGTGCGGGCCTATCGCAGCCGGCTGCTCGCCCGGCCGTCTTTTGCGCGCGCGGTGGACGAGGCCAGGCCGTATCGCTCGTTCTTCCCGCTCGGCGCACCGGACCGGGACTAGGACGGGTCGGCGGGGCGCCTATGCGGCTACCGACCCGGCCCGGCGTGCCCCGCAACGGTCAGAACGTGCTCTCGGTCGCCAGGACGTGGCCGTTCATGGCAGCCCAGATCATCCGTACCTCGCGGCGAAGCACGGCGCTGGGACGAACGCCGCCGTTGCCATAGTTCTTATATTTATCGCGGTAAGCTGCAATAAAGACTTCGACGGCTTCTACGACTTCCGCGTGCTGTTCCACGCGGCGGCGCAGCGCTTCCTTCTCCGCATGAAGGATTTCGAAGCTCTGGACGATGAGCCGCAGGTCTTCCAGCGGCACGTTCAAGTGTGGGTACTCCGACGAATCGGCAATTACCTCCGCCCGCAGACGGGCGATGATGTCTTTCAGTTGGTCACTCATGCCGGGATTCTCCTGAACCCGGGATTTGGGTACGGAAATCGGCTAAAACAAGGCGAATCTGTGGCATAGAAGACACGTTTGCCGATCAACACGACCAGAACGGTCTCTTAAAGCCGTGCCGCAAGGAAATCGATATAGGAGCGAATGCGCAGGGCGAGGTGCTCGTGGCCGGCATAAACGGCATGGATTTCCTCGATGTCTTCCGGGTTGAAATCCTCCAGAACCGGCACGAGCCGGCCGGCCTCGATATCCGGCTCCACATGGAAACGCCCGACGCGGCCGATGCCGAGGTGATCCAGGCAGAACTGCCGGATGATCGAGCCGTTGCTCGCCTTCAGGTTTCCAGAAACCGGCAACAGCTCCCGACCGCCGGTTTTCGGATCACGAAAAGGCCAGCCTTCGACCGCCCGCCGGAAATTGAAATTGATGCAGTTGTGATGGATGAGCTCGGCCGGCATCTTCGGGACACCGTGACGCTCCAGATAACCCGGCGAGGCGATCACCACCTGACGGCTCTCGCCGAGCTTTCGCGCCATCAGCGACGAGTTGCGCATCGGCCCGTGGCGGATGGCGATATCGACCCGTTCCCGGATGAGGTCGACGGTGTCGTCGGTTAGCGTGATATCGAGCTGCACATCCGGGAAAAGCTGCTGGAATTCGCAGGTGAGCGGCAGGACATAACGTTCTCCGAAGCCGACCGAAGCGTTGATCGACAGCGGCCCGCGCGGCAGCGTCCGGCCGCCGCCGGAGACCATCTCTTCCGTATCGGCGATCTCGGCCAGTATGCGCTGCGCCCGCGCCAGATAGGTCTCCCCCTCCGGCGTCAGCTGCAGCATGCGGGTGGAACGAACCACGAGGCGCGTGCCGAGCCGGTCCTCCAGCCGGGTCACGAGCTTGCTGACCGCGGACGGGGAGAGTTTCAGTTTTCGCCCCGCAGCGGAAAAGCTCTTCAGCTCGGCTGCCAACGCAAAGACTTCCATTTCACCGGCGCGGTTATCCATTCCTCATCACCTGTGACTTCAATTCACAAATGATTATCCGCTTATGCGGCTACACACGCAAGTCCGAGGTGACGATATTGCGGTGCATCAACCACCAATTCCTTCCTCCCAAGGACAAGGACCCAAGCCAATGCCTCTCGCTCTCTACGCACTGACGGCCGGTGCCTTCGGCATCGGGGTCACCGAATTCGTCATCATGGGCCTGCTGATCGACGTCAGCAAAGATCTCGGCGTATCGATCTCGGCTGCCGGCCTGCTGATCTCCGGTTACGCGCTCGGCGTCGTCGCCGGCGCGCCCATTCTCGGCATGCTGACCGGCAAATGGTCGCGCAAGACTCTGCTGATGAGCCTGATGGTGGTGTTCACCGTCGGCAACCTCGCCTGTGCGCTGGCACCCGACTACTGGACGCTGATGGCGGCACGGGTGCTCACCGCATTCGCGCATGCCTCGTTCTTCGGCGTCGGTTCGGTGGTCGCCACCAGCCTCGTTGCTCCGAACAAAAAGGCTTCCGCCATCGCCATCATGTTCACCGGCCTGACGGTCGCCAATATTCTGGGCGTGCCCTTCGGCACCTGGCTCGGCCAGGCCTTCGGCTGGCGCTCGACCTTCTTTGCCGTCACCGTGATCGGTCTCGTGGCCCTCGCCGTCATCGCGCTCTTCGTTCCGAGGGACAAGGCCGCGGACGGTCAGGAGGAAAGCTCGCAGGGCGCGCTTGCCGTTCTCGGCCGCCGCTCGGTTCTGCTCGGACTCTTGATCACCGTGCTGAGCTGGGTCGGCGTGTTTGCGGGCTTCACCTATATCGCCCCGATCCTCACGCAGATCACCGGCTTTTCGGAAGCCGCGGTCTCGCCGATCCTGCTCGTCTTCGGCGGCGGCCTGGTGATCGGCAACCTTGCCGGCGGCTGGCTTGCCGACCGTCATCTGGTGCCGACCATCGTCGCCAGCCTCATCGCGCTCTCTGCCGTGCTGCTGGCGCTGACGGCTGCGATCCACCAGCCGGTGCTGGCCGTCATCGCCATCGGCCTGTTCGGCGCCGCAGCGTTCGCCACCGTTTCGCCGCTGCAGATCTGGGTGCTGCAGAAGGCCGAGGGTGCAGGCCAGGGGCTTGCCTCGTCGTTCAACATCGCCGCCTTCAATCTCGGCAATGCGATCGGCGCCTGGCTCGGCGGCGTGGTCATCGACCATGGTCCCGGTCTCGGCTCGGTCACCCTGATCGCCGGCCTGGTGCCGCTTGCAGCGCTTGCCGTCGCCCTCTTCGCCATCCGTCTCGACAAGCGCGAAACCGCCGTCAGCGCCAATCCCGCCCTCTCCTGCCCGGCCGAATAACCTTCGCATCCAAGGAACATGATCATGGAATACCGCAATCTCGGACAATCCGGCCTCAGGGTGCCGGTCCTAAGCTTCGGAGCCGGCACGTTCGGCGGCTCCGGCCCGCTGTTCAGCCACTGGGGCACGACCGATGTCGAAGAAGCCCGCCGCCTCGTCGACATCTGCCTGGACGCCGGCGTCAACCTGTTCGATACGGCCGACGTCTATTCGAACGGCGCTTCGGAAGAGGTGCTGGGTGAGGCGATCAAGGGCCGGCGGGGCGAGGTGCTGATCTCCACCAAGGCCAGCCTGCCGACCGGCGACGGGCCGAACGACTGGGGCTCGTCGCGATCCCGCCTGATCGACGCGGTGGATGCGGCCCTGAAGCGGCTCGGCACCGACCATATCGACATCTTCCAGCTGCATGCCTTCGACGCCTCGACGCCGGTGGAAGAAGTCGTCTCGACGCTCGACCAGCTCGTGAAAGACGGCAAGCTGCGTTACATCGGGGTCTCGAACTTCTCCGGCTGGCAGATCATGAAATCGCTCGCCGCCGCCGAGAAACATGGCTGGACGCGTTATGTCGTGAACCAGGTCTATTATTCGCTGGTCGGCCGCGATTACGAATGGGACCTGATGCCGCTTGGGCAGGACCAGGGGCTCGGGGCGCTGGTCTGGAGCCCGCTCGGCTGGGGCCGCCTCACCGGCAAGATCAGCCGCGGCAAGCCGCTTCCGGAAGGCAGCCGCCTGCATGAGACGGCGGATTTCGGCCCGCCTGTCGAAGACGAGCTGCTCTACCGCGTCGTCGATGCGCTGCAGGTGGTGGCGGACGAGACGGGCAAGAGCGTGCCGCAGGTGGCGATCAACTGGCTCACCAGCCGGCCGACCGTGTCCTCGGTGATCATAGGCGCCCGCAACGAAGAGCAACTTCGCCAGAATCTCGGATCCGTCGGCTGGTCGCTGACTGCGGAACAGATCGGCAGGCTGGATGCGGCAAGCACGGTGACCGCCCCCTATCCGCATTTCCCCTATCGGCGCCAGGAAGGCTTTGCCCGCCTCAACCCGCCGCTTGCCGGATGACGCCTGCTGAAATCAGGGTGGTTGATCCGTCACAGAATCGGTCCATGTAATACGGGCCTCATTTGGCCCGGCCGTATGCCGGGCTTCCCCATAGGAGTTCCATATGTTCACAGTCAGCGCCAACGGCGCCAACATTCCCGCCCTCGGTTTCGGCACGTTCCGCATGCCCGACGAGGACGTCGCCCGCGTGCTGCCGGAGGCGTTGAAGCTCGGCTTCCGTCATGTCGATACCGCGCAGATCTACAAGAACGAGGCAGCCGTCGGCGATGTGCTTTCCAAGTCCGGCATCCCGCGCGCCGATATCTTTCTCACCACCAAGGTCTGGGTCGACCGCGTCGGCCATGCCGCCTTCATCGCCTCGGTCGACGAGAGCCTGGCCAAGCTGAAGACCGACTATGTCGACCTGCTTCTCCTCCACTGGCCGCAGAGCGAAATGCCGCTCGCCGACCGCATGGGTGCGCTGAACGAACTCAAGAAGGCCGGCAAGGTGAAGAATATCGGCGTCTCTAATTTTTCCGTCGCGCTGATCGCCGAAGCGGTGAAGCTTTCCGACGCGCCGCTTGCCACTAACCAGGTGGAATACCATCCCTATCTCGACCAGACGAAGGTTCTGGCCGAAGTTGCCAGGCATGGCATGTCGCTGACCGCCTATTACCTGATGGCGAACGGCGCGGTGCCGGGCGACGCAGTGCTGAAGGAAATCGGCGCCAAGCACGGCAAGACGGCCGCGCAGGTGACGTTGCGCTGGGCGATCCAGCAGAAGGACGTGATCGCGCTTTCCAAGACCGCGACGGTTTCCCGCCTGCCGGAAAACTTCGACGTGTTCGATTTCGCGCTGTCTGAGGACGAAATGCAGGCGATCCACGCCCTCGCCAAGCCCACCGGCCGCATCGTCAGCCCGGGCCATCTGGCCCCGGAATGGGATCTTTGAGATTCGCCGAGAAACCCGACACGACGCGCCGGAGTTCTCCGGCGCGTTTTTCGTTTCCAGAAGCCGGAAGGCCCGGCAAAGGATTAGGGGCCTTGGTCACAGCCAGCCTTTCCGCTTGAAATACATATACGGCAGGGCCATCGAGACGATCATCATGACGATCGCCATGTGATAGCCGTAGTGCCATTGCAGCTCCGGCTGGTTGGCGAAGTTCATGCCATAGATCGAGGCGACCAAGGTCGGCGGCAGGAAAACGACCGAGGCGACCGAGAAGATCTTGATGATCTGGTTCTGTTCGAGATTGATCAGCCCCAGCGTCGCATCGAGCAGGAAATTGATCTTGCCGGACAGGAAAGCCGAGTGATCGCCAAGCGAAGTGGCGTCCCGCTGCAGCAGTTTCAGGCGCTGGCGCAATTCCTTCGACAGCTTGCGGTCGACTCCGTCGAGCGCTGCGTAGTAGGCGACGACCCTGGAGACGCTGACGAGGCTTTCGCGCACCACGGTGATAAACTCGCCCTTCTGGCCGACCTCGCGGATGAGGTCCTGCAGGTCGCGGGTCTTCTTGTTGGCCTTGGCGGCCTTGGTCGAAAAGACTTCCTGGGAAATCTGGTCGATCTCGGTGCCGAGCCGTTCCAGCGTGTCGGCCATGCGGTCGATGATCGCCTCGATCAGTCCGGTCATGATCAGTTCGCCGTAACCGCAATGCAGGCCGGCGCCGTTCGGCTTGCGGGCGCGCGCCATGAAGGCATCGAAGGGGCGCGGCTCGGCATAACGGACGGTCACCAGGACCTGACCCTTGACGATGAAGGTGACGGGAACCTTTCGCGGCGTGCCGGCATCGGGCCTGGTCAGCACCGTCATGGTCATGAACTCGGCACCGTCCTCCTGGTAGAGGCGGGCGGAGAGTTCGATATCCTCCATCTCGTCCATGGTCGGCACGGTGATGCCGAGGCGCTCGCCAACGATGCGTTCCTCGTCGGGCGTGGGGCTGACCAGGTCGTACCAGACGACTGCAGGGGTTGCGGGGGCGGGCGTGACCGGTGCCGACGGATCGGTAACGACCGGCGCTGCGGCAACGGCCGGCACGTCGGAAGCGACGGAAACAAGGCGATCAAGGTCGTAGGCATGGATGCGCAGCATGACGGCTCCTTTTTCGGACCATCGGTCCCTTCGGAGCGCGCATCCTTTCAAGCAAGGACTAGAGCCCCGGAGGAACGGGTCGGTATGATGACGTCGAACTTCGACTGTCGGGGTTCATCTCAATTGTCCTTTGAAAGAGTGGCGCCCGGTCGGGCGTCACTTCGCTTTTGCAAATGTGCCTTAGAGGATGAAAAGTCAATGGCTTTTCTGTCGCAGCCGACGCCGAAACAACTGCCGCCGCTTCGGTCCGGATAACCGGCGAACCGGGCGATCGGCCGGGTTATCCGGTGATCCGGAAGCCGGCCGGCTTTTCTGCGATCGTCGCCGGTTGTCGCTCCGCACCGGAGACCATCGCGCCGGGCGGACCGTGCCGGAAACGCTCGAGCATTTGCGATATGCCGGCAGGCGATCCCGCGAGCAGAGCAAGGACGGAACCATCCGGCTCGTTGCGGACCCAGCCCGTCAAACCCAGCCGTTCCGCCTCCTCACGGGTCCAGGCACGGAAACCGACGCCTTGCACCCTTCCGGTTATCCGCACCATGGCGGCCTCGTCATCATCGGACATGGCAACCTCCCATCTTGGGGCTACTCTCATTGACATGGTGAGTGCGAAACCGAGGACAAGCCTGCAAGGGTGCCGACGGTATCCGATTGGCCCTCGCCGGTCTCATTGCTTGGATAAGACAAAAAAACCGCCGGCCTCGCGGCCGACGGCTTGGAAAAGTCGAAGGATGCAGATCAGACGAACTGCGACAGGCCCGGAACCGAAGCGATGACCGTATCGACCACCTCGTCGCCGGCGTGTTCGCGGGCGACCGCCATGGTTTCCTTGGCAAGGCCGGTGATCTCGCCCATGCCGAGGCCCTGGCTCATCAGCTGCTGGCCGAGCGCCATGACGCCGCCGCCGAAGCTTGCCATCAGGCCGCCGAGGAGACCGCCGCCGCCGGCACCTTCGCCGTTGAACTTGGCGACCAGCTCGGAAGCACCGGGGATCGCCTCGATCATCTTGGCAACCGCGCCGTCGTCGGCCTCGCGCTGCAGGAAACCGAGCATCATGCCGATCGCCTTTTCGGCGACGTCAGGGGCAATGCCGACATTCTCGGCAACGCGGGAAACCAGTTCGTTCATCAATCTCTCTCCTGAAGGTTTTGACGTTCACGTCAAGGTAATACACACAGTCTTTGCCGAAGCCAACAGGGAGCGTGAAGCATCTCCAGGCTTCATGTTTCGCCGGAACTCTCGCCCACCGTATCGGCCATGTAGGCGCCGCGGGCGCCCAAGGGCACCGGAGTGCCGGTGGTCGAATCGCGGGCCGTCTGGTGTTCGAGTTCGGCATTGATCTCGGCACCGACGATGACGATGATGACCGATATCCATGTCCAGACCATGAAACCGATCAGCGCGCCGAGCGTGCCGTAGGTGGCGTTGTAGTCGGCAATATTCCCCAGATAGAAAGAAACCGCAATCGAGGCGGCGAGCCAGGTGACGGTCGAGAATGCCGCACCCCAGGTGAGCCACTTGAGCTTGGCCGGTTCGCGGCTCGGGCCGAAGCGGTAGAGCATCATGATGCCGCCCGCGACGAACAGCATCATCACCGGCCATCGGGCCAGCCGGATGATGATTTCCGTGAAGCGGTCGAGCCAGAGATAACGCAGCACCGCCGGCACGACGCCCATCGCAAACAGGATGACGATCGCCAGCAAAAGCGCGCCGAACGTGAAGAGAAGCGAAATGACGTTGAGGCGGACGATGCTGCGCTTTTCCTCTTCCGCATAGGCGACGTTCATCGCCTCGAACAGCGCCTTCATGCCGTTATTGGCGCTCCACAGCGCCAGCGCCAAGCCGCCGATCAGGGCGATCGACAGCGTCGTGTTGCGCTCCGTGGTCAGCGCCCGCAGCTGATCGAGAAAAATGTTCAGGGCGTCCGCCGGCATGACGGAGCTTAGGAAGGTGATTCGGTCGACGATCGCGACCGGATCCGCGACGAAACCGTAGAGGGAGACGAGCGCGCTTGCCGCGGGAAACAGCGCCAGAAGCAGATAATAGGTGACGCCCGCGGCGATCAGCATGATGCGGTCCTTGGTGACGCCGGCATAGACGCGCCAGAAGACGTCCTTCAGGCCCGTGGAGGGAATCTCCTGCGGGGAATCGGCCTCACGGCCCCTGTCGGTTTCCGGTGTTGCCGCCGTTTCGCCGGTCGTCATGCCTATCCAGCCTTCCCTCGCAAGCGGGCGCGGGCCGATCTCGTTGCCGTTGCCCGGCGCCTCCGCACATCCTATAAGCAGTTGGCAGAGAACGCGGTCAGGGAGCGCATAGTTGCATGGACGATACGGGAAAGCTCTTCATCGGCGGCAGCCGCAAGCCGGACGATTCGCTCAACAAGGCTGAATATCTGGAACTGAAGTTCGGCAACCGCCACGGTCTCGTCACCGGCGCCACCGGCACCGGCAAGACGGTGACCCTGCAGGTTCTCGCCGAAGGATTTTCGAAGGCCGGCGTGCCCGTGTTCGCCGCCGACATCAAGGGCGACCTGTCCGGCATCGCCATGAAAGGCGAGCCTAAGGATTTTCTCCTGAAGCGCGCCGAGCAGATCGGCTTTGCGGACTATGATTTCGAGCAGTTCCCGGTGATCTTCTGGGATCTGTTCGGCGAAAAGGGCCACCGGGTGCGCACCACCATCGCCGAGATGGGGCCGCTCTTGCTGTCGCGCCTGATGGACGCATCCGAGCCGCAGGAAGGCGTCATCAACATCGCCTTCAAGATCGCCGACAAGGCGAACCTGCCGCTGCTCGACCTCAAGGATTTCGCCTCGCTGCTGAATTACATGGCCGAGAACGCCAGCGAGCTGTCGAGCCAGTTCGGGCTGATCTCGAAAAGCTCCGTCGGCTCGATCCAGCGCGGGCTGCTGGTGCTCGAACAGCAGGGCGCCGAGCATTTCTTCGGAGAGCCGGCGCTGAAGATTTCAGACATCATGCGGACCAACCCGAACACCGGCTACGGGCAGATTTCGGTGCTCGCCGCCGACAAGCTGATGATGAACCCCAGGCTTTACGCGACCTTCCTTCTGTGGCTGCTCTCGGAACTGTTCGAGGAACTGCCGGAAGTGGGCGATCCGGAACAGCCGAAGCTGGTGTTCTTCTTCGACGAGGCGCATCTGCTCTTCAACGACGCGCCAAAGGTGCTGACCGAGCGCGTCGAACAGGTGGTGCGCCTGATCCGCTCCAAGGGCGTCGGCGTCTATTTCGTTACCCAGAACCCGCTCGACGTGCCGGAAACCGTGCTCGCGCAGCTCGGCAACCGGGTACAGCACGCGCTGCGCGCCTATACGCCGCGCGAACAGAAGGCGGTGAAGACGGCGGCCGACACGTTCCGCCCCAACCCCGATTTCGACTGCGCCACGGCGATCACCAATCTCGGCACCGGCGAGGCGCTGGTCTCGACGCTCGAAGGCAAGGGTGCGCCTTCGATCGTCGAACGCACGCTGGTGCGCCCGCCGTCGGGACGCATCGGCCCGCTTTCCGACCAGGAGCGGCAGATGATCCTCGACAAGAGCCCGGTGCTCGGCCTCTATGACGAGGACATGGACCGCGAATCCGCCTTCGAAATCCTCGCCGCACGCGCCAAGCAGGCTGCCGATGCGGCCGCTGCCAGAAAGGCGCAGGACGAGCTGCAATCCGCCCCGCCCGCCGGTTCCGGCGAGACGACCGGCTGGACCCTGCCGGGCTTCGGCGGCGGCAAGGACGACGACAACGACCAGGGCCGCGCCCAGCCGCGCCGCTCCGGCTACCAGCGCGAGACGATCATCGAAGCGGCGATGAAGAGTGTGACGCGGACCGTTGCCACGCAGGTGGGACGGGCGATCGTGCGGGGGATTTTGGGGAGTTTGAAGCGGTAGGGGTTCGCCGGGCCAATTCGCGAGGAGGCTTGTCGGATTTCGGTTGCTAGTTGGCCGTTGTGCTCGTGGTACCCCCCTCTGCCCTGCCGGGCATCTCCCCCTCAAGGGGGGAGATTGGATGGGGTGCGCTCCCTGCCCCAATCCAGGTCGAGGGTTAACGCTGATATACACCGTCGCCCAAGGCTGATGCGCCGTCGTCCAAAAGAGAATTCGGAACCCGCCTCTGGCCGATCTCCCCTCTTGAGGGGGAGATGCCCGGCAGGGCAGAGGGGGGTGCGCCGCGCCCGGAACCTCTCGGGCTTGATACCCCAATCATCACCGCTTGCGCACGAACTCCGTCCGCAGCACCAGTCCCTTGATCGCCTCATGGCGGCAATCGATTTCTTCGGGGTTTTCGGTCAGCTTGATCGACTTGATGACCGTGCCCTGCTTCAAGGTCTGGCCGGCGCCCTTGACCTTCAGGTCCTTGATCAGGGTGACGGAATCGCCGTCCTTGAGGACGGTTCCGGAGGCGTCCCGAACCTCGGCGGCACCGGCACCTACGGCCGCGGCCAGTTCGGAAGCCGGGCGCCATTCACCGGTCGCTTCGTCGTAGACGTAATCATCGTCATCGCCAGCCATCGGCGTCTCTCCTGAAAATCAACAAGTCGCCGGTCGGCGATGGCCGCTTATAACAGCCGAACCGCCCCGGGCAAGCGCCGCGGCAACAACCCGGGCCCGGTAGGTCCGGTTGCATTCGCCTGAGTGCGATGGTATTTCGCCAATGTGCTTTTCAAGAGAAAGGAGGGTCACGTGCACAATTTCTATTTCCGGTACTACCGGACGCGTGGTCCCGTCGACGCCCTGCAAATGCGTTTGCAGGGCTGACCAGAGGCCGTTTCTCTTAAAATACCCTCTTCCTGGTCTGCCCTTCGTGGTCCGCAGCGCCGAGCGCCCGCTCGTGCATAGCTGTGATTTCCGAACACGCTGCACACTGTGCATGACATCGATGATGGCCCGAGTGCCCGCGATGTCATGTGTCTGCAAGCCAAGACCAGAGAATAACAATGAGCCTCATCAACCTCCGCAATCTCGGAATCACCCTGTCCAGTCCGCTGTTTTCCGGGCTCAACCTCACCGTCAATGCCGGCGACCGGATCGGCATCGTCGCGGCCAACGGGCGCGGCAAGTCCACGCTCTTGAAATGCATCGCCGGCACGCTCGATGCGAGCGAGGGCGAGATCACCAGAAGCCGGGGGCTGACGATCGGCATGGTGGAGCAGAACGTGCCCCCCGCCCTGATGCAGGCGAGTTTTCGCGAAGCCGTGCTCCAGGCGCTTCCGGCCGACCAGATCGACAGCGAAAGCTGGCGCGCCGATGTCGCGCTCGAAGGGATGGACGTGCCGGAGGAGTTGCGTGAGCGGCCGCTTGCTGCGCTGAGCGGCGGCTGGCAAAGACTGGCGCTGATCGCTCGGGCCTGGGTGACGGAACCGGATGCGCTGCTGCTCGACGAGCCGACCAACCATCTCGATCTTGCCAAGATCGCGCTTCTGGAAGACTGGCTAAACGCGCTCCCCCGCGACATGCCGGTGATCCTGTCGAGCCACGACCGCGCCTTTCTCGACACTGTGACCAACCGCACGCTTTTCCTGCGACCTGAGAACTCTCAAGCCTTCTCCCTGCCCTACTCCCGAGCGCGGGCAGCGCTCGACGAGGCGGATGCGGCGGATGCCAAGCGCTACGAACGCGACATGAAGACGGCCGATCAGCTGCGCCGGCAGGCGGCGAAGCTGAAGAATATCGGCATCAATTCGGGCAGCGACCTGCTGGTGGTCAAGACCAAGCAGCTGAAGGAACGCGCCGAGAAGCTGGAGGACGCGGCAAGGCCGGCGCATCTCGAACGCTCGGCCGGCACCATCCGCCTCGCCAATCGGGGTACCCATGCCAAGGTGCTGGTGACGCTGGAGGACGCGGCGGTGACGACGCCGGACGGCACGCTCCTGTTCAGGACCGGCAAGCAGTTCATCTGCCAGGGCGACAGGATCGTGCTGCTCGGCCGCAACGGCGCGGGCAAGACGCGGCTGGTGACGATGCTGCGCCAGGCGATCGCTGAACCTTCCGCGACGATCGCCGGCATCAAGGC
This sequence comes from Neorhizobium sp. T6_25, assembly GCF_002968555.1. Lineage (NCBI taxonomy): Bacteria > Pseudomonadati > Pseudomonadota > Alphaproteobacteria > Hyphomicrobiales > Rhizobiaceae > Neorhizobium > Neorhizobium sp. T6_25. The sequence goes on along the minus strand of NZ_PVBL01000038.1, from coordinate 541 downwards.
GACACCGACGCTGATCCTCGGCTACGGCGACCAGTCGCTCGCCGATCTCGACGACGGGCAGACGCCGCACGAAACGATCATCCACCGGTTCGACATCGGCGACCAGAAGGCCCGCTCGCTGCTCGCCGGCATCGGCATCACGGTGGAGATGCAGGCGCGGCCGGTGGGCGAGCTTTCGGGCGGCCAGAAGGCACGGCTCGGCCTTTTGGCGCTGCGGCTGCTCGAGCCGAATTTCTACCTGCTCGACGAACCGACCAACCATCTCGACATCGACGGGCAGGAAGCATTGGAAAGCGAGCTGATGACGCACCAGGCAAGCTGCCTGCTGGTCTCCCACGACCGCAGTTTCGTGCGCGCCGTCGGCACCCGTTTCTGGCTAGTGGAGGACCGGCGGCTGGTCGAGGTGGAGGGGCCGGAGAGCTTCTTTACGGCGAGCCGTGGCTGACTCGATGGAAATTGCTCCTCACCCTTTTCCCCGCTCGCGGTAGGGCGATAGCATGTGAGGGGACGACGGTGCGTGGAGCCCCTCCCCCTTGTGGGG
>NZ_PVBL01000037.1:0-49233 GCF_002968555.1 Neorhizobium sp. T6_25 | reverse complement strand
AACCGGCTCCAACGCTGCGCAAGATGAAAGCTTCGCGTTTCCGCCGGTTGCTCCCACCGCGCCATTTGGCGTATTCAAAGCCGCCGAGGCTCTAATCGCAGTCGGATGAAAGTTCAGTGGCAGGTCAGCACTCACCGGTTATGTCGTGCTCGGAGAACTGAACCTCGACGGCACGCTTGCGCCTGTGGCCGGCGCACTTCCGGCGGCAATCGCCGCCAACGCGCTGGGAAAGGGGCTGATCTGCCCGGCCGACAGCGGCGCGGAAGCCGCCTGGGCAGGGGCCGAGATCGATATCGTCGCGCCACGCAGCCTGATCGCGCTCGCAAATCATTTCCGCGGCACCCAGGTCATCTCCCGCCCGCAGCCGGCAATTCGCGCCCTGCCTGCCAATCTGCCGGATCTCGTCGACATCAAAGGTCAGGAAAGCGCCAAGCGGGCACTGGAAGTCGCCGCCGCCGGCGGCCATAATCTTCTGATGGTCGGCCCTCCCGGCTCCGGAAAATCCATGCTCGCCGCCCGGTTGCCGTCCATCCTGCCGCCGCTTTCTGCCGCCGAACTGCTGGAAGTGTCGATGATCCATTCGATCGCCGGCCAGCTTTCCGGCGGTAAGCTTTCCGATCGCCGGCCTTACCGCACGCCGCATCATTCGGCCACCATGGCAGCGCTGGTGGGTGGTGGCCTGCGCGCAAGGCCCGGGGAGGCATCGCTCGCCCATCACGGCGTGCTGTTCCTCGACGAATTCCCGGAATTCTCCCCGCAGGCATTGGATGCGCTCCGCCAGCCGCTGGAGACTGGCGAGTGCATTATCGCCCGCGCCAATCACCGGGTTTCCTATCCCGCCAGCATCCAGCTCGTCGCCGCCATGAACCCATGCCGCTGCGGCATGGCGGGCGAACCCGGCCATACCTGCGCACGCGGGCCAAAATGCATGTCGGACTACCAGGGGCGCATTTCAGGGCCGCTGATGGACCGTATCGATATTCGCATCGACGTGCCAGCAGTCTCGGCCGCCGATCTCATTCGCCCGAGGCCGGCGGAAAGCAGCGCGGATGTCGCCAGGCGCGTGGCGGCTGCGCGTGACAGACAGCGTGAGCGGTTCGAACAGGCCGGTTATCCGCGCGTCCTTACCAATGCCCGCTGCTCGACGGCGCTGATCGAGAAGATCGCCGAACCCGATCCCGGCGGTCTCCAGCTGCTCAGGGATGCGGCCGAAAAGCTCAAGTTCTCGGCCCGCGGATACCATCGGATATTGAAAGTCGCCCGCACGCTCGCCGATCTCGACGACAAGGACACGGTCGGCCGCATTCATCTCGCCGAGGCGATTTCCTATCGCATGGTCGGCGAACGGCTGGCGACGGCTGCGGCGTGAGGCAGAAGGTTAGGGATGGGGTTGCGAGGGCCAAGAGATGGCGATGAATTGCTCTGCGGCCAGGGCGGGTCGTCACCAATGACCAAGCTCCACTTAGGCGGATCGCCGCTTAGGGAGACGCGGATAGCATACCCTTCCGTCGTCATCCTCGGGCCCGACCCGAGGATCCATCCGCCTGGCGACGCGCCCTAACGTAGTCAACCCTGCTGGGCTTGGCCATGGATCCTCGGGTCAAGCCCGAGGATGACGACCTGAGAAGTGCAGCTAACCGCCCAACCCTTCAAACAGCGCCGTCGACAGATAACGCTCGGCGAAGGAGGGAATGATGACGACGATGGTCTTGCCGGCATTTTCCTCCCGGCCGCCGACTTCGATGGCGGCCTGCAGCGCTGCACCGGAGGAGATGCCAACCGGCACGCCTTCGAGCCGCGCCACCAGACGGGCCATTTCCATGGCCTCACCGCTGTTGACGGTGACGATCTCGTCATAGATGTGCGTGTCGAGAATTTTTGGCGCAAAGCCGGCGCCGATGCCCTGAATCTTGTGCGGCCCGGGCTGTCCGCCGGAGAGGACCGGCGATTCTTCCGGTTCGACGGCAATGATCTTGAGTGCCGGGTTGCGCTCCTTCAGCACCTGGCCGGCACCGGTGATCGTGCCGCCGGTGCCGATGCCGGAGACGAAGATGTCGATCTTGCCGTCGGTATCGTTCCAGATTTCCTCGGCTGTCGTCTTCCGGTGGATGTCCGGGTTGGCCGGGTTTTCGAACTGCTGCGGGATGATTGCATCCGGAAGCGAAGCGGCGAGTTCTTCCGCCTTGGCGATCGCACCCTTCATGCCTTTCGGCCCTTCGGTCAGCACCAGTTCGGCGCCGAGCAGGGCGAGCATCTTGCGGCGCTCGATCGACATGGTTTCCGGCATGGTGAGGATCAGCTTGTAGCCCTTGGCGGCTGCCGCGAAGGCGAGCGCGATGCCGGTATTGCCGGACGTGGGCTCGACCAGCGTCGTCCTGCCAGGTGCGATCTTGCCTTCGGCCTCCAGGCTTTCGATCATCGCCACCCCGATACGGTCCTTTACCGAAGCGATCGGGTTGAAGAATTCGAGCTTGGCCAGAAGGTTGGCCTTCACGCCCTTTTCCTTGGCCAGCTTGTCGAGGCGCACGATCGGTGTGTCGCCGATGGTTTCGGTGATCGAGGAATAGATGCGGCCGCGGCCCGGCTTTCTGGTCTCTGGCATGGTGCTCTCCCTGAGTTTGGAGAGAAGTTAGGGCGTGTTCCCGACGAATGCCAGCAAGGCGGAACCGGACGGCAAGAGAAATGGAAATTTTGTTCCCGGAAGTGGTCGGGAACGAAAACGCCTTTGCGTTCAAAGACCGGTCGAGCCGAAGCCACCGGCACCGCGGGCTGTCGTCGAGGTTTCCGTAATCTCGGCCACCCGCGCCTGGGTCACCGGCGCGATCACCATCTGCGCGATCCGCATGCCGCGGGTGATGACGAAATCCTCGTCGCCGAGATTGATCAACAGCACCTTCACCTCGCCGCGATAATCGCTGTCGATGGTGCCTGGCGTGTTGAGGCAGGTGATGCCGTTCTTGAAGGCAAGGCCTGAGCGTGGCCGCACCTGCGCCTCGAACCCTTCCGGAATTTCGAAGATGAAGCCCGTCGGCACCAGTGCCCGTTTGCCGGGCGCGATCGTCAGCGGCATGCCGTCCTCGACGGCGGCGCGCAGGTCCATGCCGGCGGCGCCCGCGGTTTCATAGGTCGGCAGATCGAGGCCGGCGCCGTGCGGGAGACGGACGAGATTGAGCTTCGGCGAGGAGGGGGCGTGAATGTTCATCATGTCATTTGTCGACCCACTGTCCCTCCGGTCAAACACGAATTGAAAGTTATCCACGGAGTCGTTAGATACGCGCAACGTAAAGGATCTAGAAAAAATGCCCGAAACGATTGCCGAGGCGGTTTCCCGCCGCCGCACATTCGCAATTATTGCCCATCCGGACGCGGGCAAGACGACACTGACCGAAAAACTGCTGCTGTTCGGCGGGGCGATCCAGCTCGCCGGCGAGGTGAAGGCGAAGAAGGACCGTATCCAGACCCGGTCCGACTGGATGAAGATCGAACGCGAACGCGGCATCTCTGTCGTCACCTCGGTGATGACCTTCGAATATAACGGCAACGTCTTCAACATCCTCGATACGCCCGGCCACGAAGACTTCGCCGACGACACGTATCGCACGCTGACGGCGGTGGATGCCGCGGTCATGGTCCTCGACGCCGCAAAAGGCATCGAGCCGCGGACGCTGAAACTGTTCGAAGTCTGCCGCATGCGCGATATCCCGATCATCACCTTCGTCAACAAGATGGACCGTGAAAGCCGCGATCCGTTCGAGATCCTCGATGAAGTCGAGGAGAAGCTGGCGCTCGATACTGCTCCGGTCACCTGGCCGATCGGCCGTTCGAAGACTTTTTGTGGTTCCTATAACCTGGCCGACAACACGGTTCGCGGCTCGGATACGGACGTCAAGGCGACCCCGGTCAACGGACCCCAGAGCGTTGCCGACCGCCTGCCGGAAAACGAACGCGCCGCCTTCGTCGAGGAGACCGAACTGGCGATCGAGGCCTGCCGGCCGTTCGACCGCAAGGCTTTCCTCGAAGGCCACATGACGCCTGTCTTCTTCGGTTCGGCTTTGCGGAATTTCGGCGTGCGCGATCTCATCGATGCGCTGGGCGATTTCGCCCCTCCGCCGCGCGACCAGGTGGCGGACATCCGCACCGTGCACGCGACCGACGACAAGATGACGGCCTTCGTCTTCAAGATCCAGGCGAACATGGACCCGAACCACCGCGACCGTATCGCGTTTGCGCGCATCTGCTCGGGCAAGCTGGAGCGTGGCATGAAGGCGCGGCTGTCGCGCACCGGCAAGCAGCTCGGGCTGACGGCGCCGCAGTTCTTCTTCGCGTCGCAGCGCCAGTTGGCCGATACCGCCTACGCGGGTGATGTGGTCGGCATCCCGAACCACGGCACGCTGCGCATCGGCGATACGCTGACCGAAGGCGAGCAACTGGTGTTCCAGGGCGTACCGAACTTCTCGCCGGAAATCCTCCGCCGTGTGCGGCTGGAGGACGCCATGAAGGCGAAGAAGCTCAAGGAAGCGCTGCAGCAGATGGCGGAAGAGGGCGTCGTGCAGCTCTTCTCGCCGGAAGACGGTTCGCCGGCCATCGTCGGGGTTGTCGGCGCGCTGCAGCTCGACGTGTTGAAGGAACGGCTACAGGGCGAATACGGCCTGCCGGTTTCCTTCGAAATGTCGCGCTTTTCGATCTGCCGCTGGATCTCGGCAGAGCAGCCCGCCGATCTCGAGAAATTCCTGACGGTAAAGCGCGGCGATATCGCCCGCGATCTCGATGGCGATCCGGTTTTCCTGGCGCAGGACAGTTTCTCGCTGCGCTACGAGTCGGAGCGTTATCCTGCCATCAAGATGGTCGCGATCAAGGAATATCAGGTCGCCAAGGCGGCGTGAGACTGCTCACGCCGCGGCAATGATCTCGATCTCCACCAGCCAGTCGTCGCGCAGGGTCTCGACGACGATGGCGGTCGTCGGCACGAGGCGGCCGCCGAGTGCTGAAAGCCGCGCATTCTGGTTTGCCTCCACATGGGAGGCGTGCCGCAGATAGCTGGTCAGCCGCACGATATTGTCGGTCGTCATCCGCGCTTCGGCAAGAATCCGGTCGAGGTTCGACCAGATCAGGCGGAGTTGGCTTTCCAGGTCGGCACCCGCCGCTCCGTGTTCGTCGAGGCCCATCGTGCCGCTGACGAAAAGAAAGCGGTCGGGGCTGCGCACTTCCATGGCGTGCACATAGTCAGGCGTCGCGGCATAGACGCCATCCTCTGGGTTATGGGCGATCATCTTCATCTTGCTTCCTCTGGAATTTCATCTGGTAATGCCTCATTCTTGCCGAATACCATTCGGCAGAAAAGCTGAAGAGGCGATGGGATGGAAAATACAGAGGATGTTCGGCCGAAGCGGCGGGGGCCTGCCCCACTGGACGCTTTTGACCGAAGGATATTAGCAGCACTCGCCGCCGATGCGGACCGGAGCTATGTGGCGCTGGGAGAAATCGTGGGCCTGTCACCGCCTGCGGTACATGAGCGCGTCAAGCGGTTGAAGCGTTCGGGCGTGATCCGCGATACTGTGGCGCGGCTGGATGGCACGGCGGTCGGCAAGCCTCTCACAGCCTTCGTGCATGTGGAGGCGGCGGGCTGGGGCAAGAGCGAGCGGCTCATGCAGATCGCCCGTTTCCCGGAAGTGGAGGAGCTGCATTCCGTGGCCGGCGATGCGAGTGTGATCCTCAAGGTGCGGATGGAAAATCCGCAGGCGCTCGAATTCCTGCTCGGCCAGATCCATTCGCTGCCCGGTGTGCGCGGCACCCGCAGCTATATCGCACTTTCCACCTATCTCGACCGGCCGGTTCAGGCGGAGGTCACGACGGACTGGCCGAACGTGCCCCTGCCGCCGGAATGATCAGTCGAACTTGACCGCCGTCGTGTTGGAGCCGCAGACCAGCACGCAGACGCGTTCATCGGGGCTGGGAACATATTTGCCGGAAAGCAGCGCGGCGAAGGCTGCGGCACCGCCGGGTTCGGCAACGATACGGGCGCCGGCCCACAGTGCCTTCTGAGCGGCGAGAATCTCGTCGTCGGTCACCAGGATCGGCGGCTGGAGGAATTTTTGGGCAACGGGGAACATCAGCTCGCCAACCTGCTTCGGCGCCAGCGAATCCGCCGCGATGCCGCCGGCCGGCGCATCCACCGGTCGGCCGGCCTTGAAGGCTTCGTGAAGCGTCGGCGCGCCGTCGGATTCCACCGCGACGATCTTCACCCGGCCGCGGAACCAGGAGGCGATGCCGCCGATCAGACCGCCGCCGCCGACGGCAACGATCAGCGTCGTCATCTCCGGCAGGTCGTCCTCGATCTCCTTGCCAAGCGTGCCCTGGCCGAGCAGGGTTTCCACCTGGTCATAAGCATGGGCGGCGATTGCACCGCTCGTCGCCACGTAGGTCTGGCTCGCCGCCAGTGCATCATTATAGCGATCGCCGCCGACCACCAGCTCCGCGCCATAGGAGCGAATGAGGTCGATCTTTGCCTGCGAGGCCACGCTCGGCACGAAGATATGCGCCGGCACGCCGAGCCGCATCGCCGCATAGGCGACTGCCGCCCCGTGATTGCCGCCGGACGCGGCGACGACGCCAGCCGCCGGGACATTGCGCGTCAAAAGGTTGGTGAAGGCGCCGCGCGCCTTGAACGAGCCGGAATGCTGCAGCAGCTCGAGTTTCAGGTCGATCGGCAGCGGTGTGCCGCCGAAATCCGGCATATCGACGCGCATCACCGGCGTGCGGCGGATATGCGGACGGATGAGCGTTTCGGTTTCCGCGATACGTTCTGGCGTGACGGTGTGTTCGATCGACATGATGGCCTCTTGGGAATGGAACGGCCATGGGTAGCCGCCAAGTCGCCGAAATGAAAGTCCTTTTAGGCGCCGATCCGTTCGCTGAGAAAGTCGACGACGGCGCGCACCGCCGGAAGCTGCCCGCGTCGATGCGGCATCAGGATCGTCGTGGTAATGCTGCCGGCCGTCCAATCGGGCAACAGGCGGATCAGCCTGCCTTCGGCAAGCGCCCCGCGGCAGACGGAAGTCGGTAGGCAGGTCAGGCCAAGGCCTGCCATCGTTGCCTTCATGATCACCAACGGCTCGTCGGCGGAAAGCATGGATCTGGGTGTCACGACGACCGCTTCGCCAGCCTCGGAGGCCAACTTCCAGACCATGTCCGTTGGGCCGGCGGTGACCGCCCTCTGCCCGGCGAGATCCTCCGGCCGCATGGGTTCGCCATGGGTGCGAACATAATCCGGTGAGGCGACGACGAAAAAAGGGTCGGTCGCAAGCTTCTTCTGCAGCAGCGTCGAATCCGGCAGCGGCGCCTGGTGGCTGCGGACCGCGATATCGAAACCTTCCTGAACGATATCGACGAACCGGTCGCTGACATGCAGCGAAAGATGCAGTTTCGGATATCGTGCCGAAAGCTCGGCCAGATGATCGGCGAGGATGAATTGCGCGGTCGGCACCGCCGCCGTCATCCGCACGATGCCGCTCGGCTCGCCGAGATGGGTACGCACGATGGTTTCCGCCATCTCCGCCTCGATCACAGACGCCTGCGCGTGCCGGAAGAAATCCCGGCCGAGATCGGTCAGCGAGAAACTGCGGGACGTCCGCTGGATCAGCCGCACGCCGAGCCGATCCTCGAGTTCCGCCACGCGTTTGCTGACGGTGGATTTCGGCACGCCGAGCCGGCGCCCTGCCGCGGAAAAGCCGCCGTGCTCCACTGCCTGCACGAAGAAATAGAGATCGTTGAGGTTGGGCAAAGTCATCCTCAGCTTCCATGCTTGTAGACTTAAAGGCGGAAAATTGACGTCTACCGCGCCGGCGTCCACGAAATCATATTGTTGGTGCCTCAAAAATTCAATCCAGGGAGTATGAAATGACACCGATCCTGTTTTACGGCGTTCCGGAAGGATGTTCCTTCGGCTCGATCGTCGCGCTCGAATGGACCGGCGCGCCCTATCGGCTGTGCCGCGTCGAAATGCCGGCCGTGGTTTCGAGCGAGGCCTACAAGCCGGTCAATCCGATCGGCGAAACACCGTCGCTGATGCTGCCGGATGGCCGGGTGATGAGCGAGAGTATGGCGATCCTCAACCACATCGCCGCGCGCACGGTGGGCAAGGGCTGGGGTTTCGATCCGAAGTCGGAAAAATTCGACCGGCTGAACCAGATGCTGGCTTTCCTCAATACCGCCTTTTTCAACGCCTTCGGTCCGCTCTGGCACACGGTGGAGCATGAACTCGACCCGCAGGCCAAGCAGGCGCTTCGCACTTATGGTATCGCTAAGGTCGAGAAGGCGCATGCGCAGCTCGAAACGCTCCTTGGTGGCCGCGAATGGCTGCTCGGCGACGAGAAGAGCTTTGCGGATGCCTATTTCGCCGGCATCGCCCGCTGGAACGATTTCCATCAGGTCGTCGACCGGAGGCAGTTTCCGGGGCTCAATGCGCTCTACGAGCGTCTGCAGCAGGACCCGGCGGTGCGGTTCGCCTGGGCCATCGAACATCAGGAACAAGCGCAGACGAGTGGCCAGTTCCTCGGCCACGTGAGCCTCGACGAAGCGCTCGGATCTCTGAAGCAGGCGGCGTGATCGCCTATATTCATGCGCAGTCATGGCGTTCTTGGGACGCCATGACCAAGGCACTTGGCGGACGTGATACCGGGGTGACCTTCAGAGTTTTGAGGAGCTTACGCCGCTGTAAGATCCTTGAGGAAGTCGTCGCACCAGCGGGTGACGTCGTGTTCAAGGAGGTGCTCCATCATGCGGCCCCAGCGCTCCTTGCGCTCCTCGATCGGCATGTTGATGCCGCGCGCGATCGCATTCGCGGTTCCTTCGATGTCATAGGGATTGACCAGCAGCGCCCCACGCAGTTCCCGCGCCGCACCCGCAAAACGCGACAGCACCAGGACGCCTGGATTTTCCGGATCCTGTGCCGCGACATATTCCTTGGCGACCAGGTTCATGCCGTCGCGTAGCGGCGTGACCAGCCCGATTTTGGCGAGCCGATAAAGGCCCGCCAGAACGGGCCTGCCGATCGAGCGGTTGATATAGCGGATAGGTACCCAGTCGACCGTGCCGATCGCACCGTTCACGCGCCCTGCCTGCTCGGCCACCATGCGCTGCATCTGCTCGTATTCCGGCACTTCGGAGCGGGATTTCGGGGTGATCTGCAGGTAGGTGACACGGTTGTGATGGGCGGGGTTGGATTTGACGAAGTGCTCGAAGGCGTCGATCCGCTGGGTGATCCCCTTCGAGTAATCCAGCCGGTCGACGCCGATGATCAGATCGCGCCCTTCGATACTCTGCTTGGCCTTGCGCACCATGATATTGCTCGCCGCTTTCTTTGCGTATTCGGCAAAGGCGGCAGTTTCGATACTGATCGAATAGAAACCGCCCTTGAAGGTGCGTCCGTAGGAGGTGAGCTTTCCGCCCTCAAGCGCCTCGCCGATGCCCTCACGCACGAGCCCGCCCGCGAAATTCGCAAGATCGTGATCCGTCTGAAACCCGACCAGATCGTAATACGACAGCCCTTTCATGATCTCCTCGTGAACGGGCATGGTGAACAGCACGTCAGCCGGCGGCCAGGGAATGTGCAGGAAGAAGCCGATCTTGTTCTTGAGGCCCATCTGGCGCAGTTCCGCGGCCAGCGGGATCAGGTGGTAGTCGTGCACCCAGATGACGTCGTCTTCCTGGATGAGCGGCGCCAGCTTGTGGGCGAAGAAGCGGTTGACGCGGAAATAACCCGCCATCTCCTTGCGTCCATATTCCGCGAGATCCATCCGGTAATGACAGATCGGCCAGAGCACGCGGTTGGCAAACCCGTGGTAATATTCCTCGACGTCCGTCTTGGTGAGATCGGTGAGCGCATAGGTGATGTTGCCATGCTGCTGCATGTCGAGCGGCGCCGGTTCCTTCGCGCCGCTGGATTTGCCGGACCATCCCATCCAGATGCCGCCGTGCTCTTCCAGAGCGGCCTGCAGCGCGACAGCCAGCCCGCCGGCTGGAGCATCGCCACTTTTCTGCGGCAGGGAGACACGGTTCGAAACGACGACAAGTCGGCTCAAGGTATTGTCCTTTCAGCTCACGCGGCGTCGGGCTTGACGCCACTCGCAAGCGCTTTGATTGCCGCGCGCAAGGCAGCGGCCGAGGGGAGGGTGGATTTGGCCTCCGTGTCACCCGGTGTCTCGGTGATACGGATGGAATGGCCGCCGAGTTCGTTGGCGGTGCGGAACATCGCCTCGTCGGTCACGTCGTCGCCGATCGCGATCGGCTTGCGGCCCTTGAAGGGTGGCTGATCGAGAAAGGCCTGCAAGGCGTGGCCCTTACTCGCCTGGGCCGGCCGGATTTCCATTACCATCTTGCCGTGTTGGAGCGTGAAGTCCGGGCCCGCCATATCGAGGTAGCGGGGCATGGCCGCCTCGACAGCTTCCCGTTGCTCCGGTGCCTGGCGATAATGAGCGGCGACGGCCGCACCCTTGTCCTCCACCAGAACACCCGGCCATTGGCGGGCCTCGCGGACAAGAGCCGCCTTCAGATCCTCGAACGCGGCGCGGATCTCGACGCGGCTGATCGCCCCGGAGGGATCGCGGCGCTCGGAGCCATGCAGGCCGGCGATCGGGAACTGATACGGCGTGAAAAGCTGGTCGGCATAGGGAAGAGCCCGGCCCGTGACCAGCGCCAGCGCGCCGCCAAGCCTCATGGAAAGACGATGCAGGTTTTCGGGCAGTTCCGCCGGTACGACGATCGCGTCCGGGGTCTCGGCAAGCTCGATCAGCGTGCCGTCGATATCGAGAAACAGCGCCCATCCCTCGGGTTCGAGCATGAGCCTGGCGAGAACGGGATCCCCCGGAAGGGGCGCTTCTGCTGTAGCTGGGCTCGGCTGTTCTTTACGCGACATGAGCCTCTATCTAGGCCGCCAAATTCCCGCGGCAACCTCGAAAGATCACGCCTTGTCGCAAAAAGTGATACATTCTTTAGTAAGAAACTGGCATGTAACCCCCGAATTCATGTTTCATTAAGCCTTTGTAGAGACCCTGAAGTTCCTGGATTCTCAGGCCGCGGACGGGCGGCAATGTCGGAGCAGAAAGACCCATGTGTCGTTGGGCAGCCTATCGCGGCGAACCTCTTTATCTCGAAGAACTCGTCTCCTCGCCGGCCCATTCCCTGATCGAGCAGTCTCATTGCGCCACCCGCGCCAAGACCGCGACGAATGGTGATGGTTTCGGCATTGCCTGGTATGGGGACCGGCCGGAACCCGGCCGCTACCGCGACATCCTGCCCGCCTGGTCCGACTGCAATCTGAAGAGCCTGGCGCGGCAGATCCGTTCGCCGCTCTTCCTCGCCCATGTCCGGGCGGCTACCCATGGCGCGACGCGGCGCGACAACTGCCACCCGTTCGTCCAGGGCCACTGGTCGTTCATGCATAACGGCCAGATCTCCGGCTTCGAGCGCATCCGCCGACATATGGAGGGCATGCTCTCGGACGCGCTGTTCGATGCCCGTAACGGCACGACGGATTCCGAACTTCTCTTCCTGCTCGCCTTGCAGTTCGGCCTGGATACCGATCCGTTCCAGGCAATGGAAAAGGCGATCGCCACGGTCGAGGACCTGTCGATCGAAAAATCGGGTGAGGCATTGGTGCGCTTCACCGCCGCCTATTCCAACGGCCGGGAACTCTACGCGGTGCGTTACGCCACCGACCACAAACCGCCAACGCTCTACGCGGCGCCGATGGGCGGCGAAACGGGTTATTGCCTGGTGTCCGAGCCGCTGAACGACGAGGTCGATACCTGGGTGGAAATCCCGGACGGCAGCGCCGTCGTCGTGGATGCCGATGGCATGCAGGTCGCGCTCTTCCGGCCGAAAGCGCTTTCCGAAGCGGCCTGAAATCTATCCGAGCTTCGAAGCGATCAGCGCCGCGAGGCGCTCCGCCACCTCGTCCTTGTCGAGATCGGGCCATTCATCGACGCCTTTGGCGCTGATGATCTTCACCCGGTTGCGGGTGCCACCCATGATGCCGGTTTCCGGCGACACGTCGTTGGCAACGATCAGGTCGGCGCCCTTGCGTTCGAGTTTCGCCCGGCCGTTCTTTTCGACATCCTGGGTCTCTGCGGCAAAGCCGACCACGATCTTGGGCCGCTTTTCGTGATGACCCACGGTCTTAAGGATATCAGGGTTTTCGGTCAGCAACAGGGGAGGCGGGGCCTCGCCGGGCCGCTTCTTGATCTTCTGGCCGGCCGACGAGGCGACGCGCCAGTCTGCGACCGCCGCCACCATGACGGCGATATCGGCCGGCAGCCGGGAGGTCACCGCTTCCAGCATTTCCTCGGCGCGTTCCACATGTACGGTCTTCACGCCCACCGGATCGGGTATGGTCACCGGTCCGGAGACGAGCGTCACGTCTGCGCCAAGCTTCGCGAGTGCCGCGGCAATCGCATGGCCTTGCCGGCCGGAGGAGCGGTTGGCGATATAACGCACCGGGTCGATCGGCTCATGGGTCGGGCCTGATGTGACGATCACCTTTTTGCCGGCCAGCGGCTTCGATGCGCCGTCCAGCAGTTTGACGGCTTCGGCGACGATTTCCAGCGGTTCGGCCATGCGGCCGGTGCCGCTCTCGTTGCTCTCGGCCATCTCGCCGGCCATCGGGCCTATGAAATGGATGCCGTCGGTTTTCAGCGTCCCGACATTGCGCCTGGTCGCGGGCGCTGCCCACATTTTCGGGTTCATGGCGGGCGCGATCAGGACCGGCCGGTCGGTGGCAAGCAGCACGGCGCTCGCCAGATCGTCCGCCAGCCCATGCGCCATCTTCGCCATCAGGTCGGCGCTGGCGGGTGCTACGATCACGAGGTCGTTGTCGCGGGCGAGCCTGATATGGCCGACATCCTGCTCGTCTTCACGGGAAAACAGATCGATATAGACATGGCTGGCGGATAGCGCGCCGACCGCGAGCGGCGTGATGAATTCCTGGGCCGCCCTGGTCATGATCGGACGAACCAATGCGCCCCGCTCGCGAAGCCGGCGGATCAGGTCGAGGCTCTTATAGGCCGCGATGCCGCCGGAGATGATCAGAAGGATGCGCTTGCCGGAGAGTTCCATGCCATTACCCGATGCCAGAATGGCGGGAAGCTAAGCCTTTGGCCGCCGAGTTGCAATTGCCTTCCCACGGACGGCGTCACGGAACGGTTGCAGCTGACGGGAGTTCGGCTGCAAAGGAGAGCCGTCATGAAAAAGAATTTTATTCCGAAGAAGATAGCAGGGTTCAAGGTGCCGAAATCCGTGCGCAGGTCGTCATTGCTGCGCAACATGCTGGCGAGCCGCACCGGCCGGCAGATCTTGGCGAGAGCGCTCGTCGCCGGCGCCAATGCTGCCGCCACCGCCCTGACCGACGAGCGGGCCGACATCCGCAAGCCCGGCAAGGCAAGCGGCCGCAGACGGGCCCTTGCCGCAAGCGTGGCCGGCGAGGTGATCGAGAGCGCGACTGCCGCAGCCATCGATGTCGTCACCAGCCCGACGCGGCCGCTCTTCAAGGCAAGCGCCAAGGCGAAGGAGGGCCGGATTTTCCCGGAACCGGTCACGCACTGACGCTAAAGCAATCCGAACATCTTGCGCTAGATTCTGGACTGCTTTAATCCTGTTTGCGGCCGGATGCGGCCAGCCGCCCGCGGCGCCCTCAAGCGCCAAGGTGAACGCATCCACCGCCTCTCATCCTTTGCCAATCCGGCCAGCGATGACGAACGGATCAGCAATGCGGGCGCTGATTGATGGGACCTGACCGGTCCTTGTTCGTCTGTTGAAAGGATGATGAGATGCGCGATTTCCGCGATGCAAAACTGATGGCGAAAAGCCTGCGCGAGGCGCTTGCCGAACGTAAGGTCGAGCTGACGCATAGCCAGGTCCTGGAACTGGTTGCAGCGCAGTTCGGCTACGACAACTGGAATATCCTTGCTGCAAAGATCGACGCGGCAGAGCCGCAGCAAAGGAAGCCGGATGCGGTTTCGATCCAGCCGGCCATTCCGATCTTCCGGATATTCTCCGTCGACAAGGCGATGGAATTCTACCGCGATTTCTTAGGCTTCACAGTAGACTGGGAGCATCGCTTCGGCGAAAATTTCCCGCTCTATTGCCAGATCTCGCGAAGCGGCATGCTGATGCACCTCTCCGAACATGCGGGCGACGCGTCGCCGGGAGCCAGGGTCTTCGTGCCGATGACGGGTGCGCGCGCCTTTCAGCAGGAGCTGATCGGCAGGAACTACCATTACATGAAGCCGGGGCTGGAACAGGCGGATTGGGGCCTGGAGGTGACGGTCACCGACCCGTTCAGCAACCGCATCACCTTTTGCGAGCGGGAGATCAAGCCGCAGGGCTGACCTGGGGTCTCAAGGCCCAACGGGACGCTAGATCTTCTTCCTCGCCGTCGCGAGCGGCTCGGTCGTCAGCTTGAAATCGGTCATCTCCTTCGGCGTCAGGTAATAGAGCCTGTCCGGAGGCGTTTCGAGCGCATGGATCCAGAGACCCGCGCCGATGCCCATCTGGTCGAGATGGCGGGCGACCCGTGCGGTGGTCGCCTGCGCGGCGGACATCGCCTGTTCCGCCGACGGTCGGTCTTTGCTTCCATTGAACACCTGGTGCACGCCGATCACCGCATCCTTTTCCGCCAAACGCCCGACGCCGCCGGCAAATACGATCGGGCAGGAAGAGGCGCAGAGCGCTTTCGACGCTACCTTCGTGTCGAGCTTCCTATCGCGGATCAGCTTCGACATGGCGAGGGCATCGTCCACCGAGCCGCCGGGGGAATTGAGCGTCACCGTCTTCACATACTCCCCGCGCGTTTCGATCTCCTTTGAGAAGCGGGCGGCGGCGCCTGGGTCGATCGTCCCTTCGGCGAGCAGCACGCCGCCCGTGGTAAGCTCGAAGGTGATCGGCTTTCGCAGCACTTCCTTGGGGCTGGCAGGCTGCACCGGCGGTGCGGCGGGCATGCCTTCGGTCAAGGCCGGCGGCAGTACGGGCTGGTCCTCGTGCATCGGATCAAAGCCGGGCAAGGCGGCGTTCATCATCGTCATGTCGCGAATATCGACGACGAGGAAAACCGCAGCAGCCGAGAGAAGAATATAGAAGGCGCCGCGCATCAGGACGCCTTCATCGAGCTTTCGGATCGCCTCACCGATCCTCATGCGACCGGTCCCGGCTGCGTGACTTGAGGTCGATGGCGGTGATGTTGTTCGGTTCGCCTTCAGACGCTGGTTCCGGCGTTGATTCAGGTGCCGGCCGCGGCCTTGGCGCCGATGCCTTGTCGTCGGCTTCCGCCTTGGCGACCGCCTGCTCGATGTTCACCCCGCTTGCCGTGACGGCACGCTGAACTTCCAGTGCTCTGAGAAGCTCGGCCGCGGTGATCCGTTCGGCGAAGGGCAGGTTTTCCTCCTGGCGGCGGATCGCGCCATGCACGGTGGCGAGAATGAACACCATCACGCCAGGCAGAAGGTCGATGGAAATAGCGCCGGCCCAGGCGGGAATGAAGTCCTGCGCATAATGCAGCACGGCTTCGGCGGAGGAGAGCGGCACGAAACGGCGCTCCTGCACCGGCGGCCGGGCGAGGATTTCGTCGGCGGCCTTGGCAAGCGCCTTGGATTGCGCCGTCACCGAAGTGCGGACGGTGTCCATCACCTGGTTCTGTCGGTTGACGAGATCGGCAGCGCCGCCATCCGGAACCGGCGCGATGAAGCCGAGCGACAGGTCATCCGCCGCGCGGCGGATCGACGGCGCGATCGAGGTCTGGGCGAGCGAGGTGATGACGCCGGTCAGCGCCACGGCTTCCGTGGAGAACTGGTCGGCACGCGGCTCGATCGTGCCCGGCGCGGAAACCAGCGAACGCATCGTCTCGAGCCGTTTCTGCCCTTGGGCGAAGAGGCCGTCCACCTGCTCGCGCGAGGCGTTGATGTTGGCTGTAAGCGACTTCATCTGCGCCGACATCTGGCTGAGAAGCTGCACGACGCTCCCCGATCCGGTCGTGCCGGTGAGCGAACCGGACTGGCGCTCGACGCCCGCGAGCTGGGCGAAACGCTCGGACGCGCGCTGGATATCCGGCAACAGGCTTTGCGCCGCGAGTGCGTTCTGGTGGGCGCGGTCGAGATCGGCGGTATAGTCCTCGACCGTTTCGGAAAGATGCTGCTCCACGGCAGCGGAACCGGCAAGCGCCGCCGCGTTCAGCCAGCTCGACATGGCAAGGATCATCGCAGCGCCGACCGCCATGACGCCGAGCATGGCCGTCCGCCCGGCACGGGTCGTCACATGCGGATAGAACCGGGCCATGTAGGACCAGAAGGCATAGATGCCGACCGAGACCGAGGCGGAGTAGATGACCGCCGCAAAGAACACGGCCGTCGGCGAGCCGTCGAGAATGCTGCGCGCACCGAGATAGGTGTAGACGCCGGATGCCAGCGCCAGCACGGCAAGCGCGAAGCGGGTCATCGTCTCGACGGCCGCGACGCCGTCATGCAAGCGTTGAGTTGCGCCTAGCGCCATGAAACGTCTCCGGAAGGCCAAGTCCCAAAGGAATGTATTCCTTAACAGAGAATGAAGAACTCGGCGGAATAAAGGCCGGTTTGGAGTTGCAATATGGCGAAAGCCCTTGTGGAGTAGGGTTTTCGCATCATCAGGCGACCGGACAAACCTCAGCTGAGCGTGAAGGCGAGATACAGCAGCGACAGCGCGATGATCCACAGCGCGACGCGCCCTGAGCGATTGTGCCGCGCCTCCGACCTGCCGATGGCCTCTGTCGTCTCAGGATCGAAGCGCAGGCCGTGCTCGCTCATATAGACGAGTTCCTGGTGCAATTTCTCCGTCTTGGCGGCGATTTCCGGCAGGGCTTCGGCAAGCTTGACGGCGGCTTTCACGCCATCGCGCAGGTCCGAGACAATGCGTTTCGGTCCGAGATTGTCGCGGATCCATTGACCCACGACGGGTTCCGAGGCCTTCCACATGTTGAAGCGCGGATCGAGCATGCGCGACACGCCTTCGACCACGACCATGGTCTTCTGCAGTAGGATCAGTTCGGTGCGGGTCTGCATCTCGAACAGGTCGGTGACCTCGAAGAGCAGCGCCAGGAGCCGCGCCATGGAGATCGTTTCGGCCGGCTGGCCGTGGATCGGTTCGCCGATCGCACGGATTGCCTGGGCGAAGCTCGCCACGTCGTGATGCGCCGGCACGTAGCCCGCCTCGAAATGCACTTCCGCGACACGCATATAGTCGCGGGTGATGAAGCCGTAGAGGATTTCGGCAAGGAAACGGCGCTCCTTTTTGCCCAATCGCCCGACAATGCCCATGTCGACCGCGACGATCGTGCCGGCGGAATCGACGAACAGATTGCCGGGATGCATGTCCGCATGGAAAAAACCGTCCCGCAGCGTGTGGCGCAGGAAGGACTGGATCAGCACCTCGGCGAGCTTTTCGAGATTGTGGCCGGCGGCGCGAAGGCTCGCAACATCCGACATCTTGACGCCGTCGATCCACTCCATGGTGATCACGTCGCGGCCGGTGCGTTCCCAGTCGACCAGCGGCACCCGGAACCCCGGATCGTCCTTAGTATTCTCGGCAATCTCCGAAAGCGCAGCAGCCTCCAGGCGCAGGTCCATTTCCACCTTCGTGGTCTGTTCGAGCGTCCGGGTCACTTCGACGGGCCTCAAGCGGCGGCTGGAGCGCATGAAGCGTTCCTGCATGCGCGCCAGGAGATACATGCTTTCGATGTCGTGGGCGAAGCGCTGGCGCACGCCCGGGCGGACCACCTTGATGGCCACTTTCCTGTCATTGACGACGCCGGGATGGACCTGGGCGATCGAGGCGGCCGCGATCGGCTCGCCGAAGGAGGAATAGAGATCGCCGATCGTTCGGCCGAGCGATGCCTCGACCGCCGCTTTCGCAATCGCGGTCGGGAAGAAGGCCATCCGGTCCTGCAGCATGGCGAGATCGACGGCCCAGTCGACGCCGACCACATCCGGACGGGTTGCCAGGAACTGGCCGATCTTGACATAGGAAGGCCCCAGCCGGTCGACGGCGCGGGTCAGCCGCTCGCTGCGCGCCTGCGTCTTGGAGCGAAACCGCGCCAAGGGCTCCACCAGCGCCTTGATGAGGCCGACGGAAGGCGGCATGTCCTGGGTCGGCAGCGCCGATACCACACCCTCGCGCACAAGAACCCAGCCGACGCGGGCAAGCCGGAAATAAGCGCCGATCGTGCTCATGCGTTCAGAGCTTCCAGCCGGAATGCAGCGCCGCGATGCCGCCGGTATAATTGGTGTAGGTGACGCGCGAAAAACCCGCATTGCGAATCATCGCCGCGAAATTCTCCTGGTTCGGGAATTTTCGGATCGATTCCACCAGATATTGATAGGGTTCGGCCTCGCCGGTAATCATCCTGCCGAAGCGTGGGATCGCCTTGAAAGACCATTCCTCGTAGAAGCGTTCGAGAAGCGGCATCTCGACTTCGGAAAATTCCAGCACCAGCAGCCGTCCGCCACGCTTCAGCACGCGATAGGCCTCCTTCAGCGCCACGTCGATATGCGGCACGTTGCGGATGCCGAAGGCGATCGTATAGGCGTCGAAGGAATTCGCCTCGAAAGGCAGCGACTCTGCATTGGCCTCGACGAAGGCGAGGTTTTCGGATAGACGTTTCTTCTCGGCGCGCTCGGCCCCGACGCCCAGCATCGAGCCGTTGATGTCGAGCACTGTCACATGCGCCTTGCGGTCGGAAGCCTCGACGATGCGGAAAGCGATATCGCCCGTGCCGCCGGCCACGTCCAAGGTTTTGTAGCCGACGTCCTTTCTCGGATTGAGCGAGGCGATCAGCGCATCCTTCCAGACACGGTGCATGCCGGCCGACATCACGTCGTTCATCACGTCGTAGCGTTTGGCGACCTTGTGGAAGACGTCGTTGACGAGGCCCTGTTTCTCGCCATCCGCGACCTTGCGGAAGCCATAGGACGTTTCCATCCCGCCGTCGGCGCTGGTACGGGCTTCAGTCATCGGTGAACTCCTAACGTCTCTCTTCTGGTCGGCGACCATAGCGAAATCGGTCATCGCACGCTATCTGTGGCGCGTGTCTTTACATGGGTGCGACATCCGGTCCGGTCTATAGACCAGGCGCGATGTCGTTGAAACAGGAAGTTAGTCGATCATGCCCGAATTGCCAGAGGTGGAAACCGTCCGGCGCGGTCTCGCCCCGGCAATGGAAGGTGCGGTGATCGCCAGGCTGGAACTCAATCGCCCGGACCTGCGCTTTCCGCTGCCGGAGAATTTCGCCGATGCCGTCAACGAACGCCGTATCGTCTCGCTCGGCAGGCGCGCCAAGTACCTGCTGATCGACCTGGAGGACGATCTGACCGTGATCAGCCATCTCGGCATGTCGGGATCGTTTCGGATCGAGAACGAAGCGCTCGGCGAGTTCCACCATCCGCGTTCGAAGGATCAGAAACACGATCATGTCGTCTTCCATCTGAGGCAGAAGCAAGACCTACTGCGCGTCATCTATAACGATCCGCGCCGCTTCGGCTTCATGCAGCTGTGGAAGCGCAGCGAGCTCGATCTTTATCCGGCCTTTGCCGAGCTCGGGCCGGAGCCGACCGGCAATGCGCTCGATGTGGACTATCTGGCCGCGAGATTGGCGGGCAAAAGCCAGCCGCTCAAGGGCGCGCTGCTCGACCAGACTGTGATAGCGGGTCTCGGCAATATCTATGTCTGCGAGGCGCTGTGGCGCTCGCATCTTTCGCCGAAACGCGCAGCCGGCAGTGTCGTGACCAAGACCGGCAGGCCGAACAAGGAACTGGTCCTCCTCAACCAGTCGATCAGGGACGTTATTGCCGATGCGATCGCCGCCGGAGGTTCGTCGCTGAGAGATCATATCCAGACGGATGGCTCGCTTGGTTATTTCCAGCACTCCTTCTCCGTCTACGACAGGGAGGGCGGCGCTTGCCGCACGCTGGGCTGCAGCGGTACCGTCGCCCGCATCACCCAGGCGGGCCGCTCCACATTCTATTGCCCCGTCTGCCAGAAATAACCGCTGCCAGAAATAACTGCTGCCAGAAGCAGAAGAGCTAAGAGGAGACATTCGATGAGCTACGAAACCCTGCTGACCGAAACCCGGCGCGCCGTCGCGCTCATCACCCTCAATCGTCCGAAGGCGCTGAACGCGCTGAACTCGATCGTCATGGCCGAATTGACCGAAGCGCTTTCCGCCTTCGGCAAGGACGAGGCGATCGGGGCGATCGTGCTCACCGGCTCGGAAAAGGCCTTTGCCGCCGGCGCCGATATCAAGGAAATGCAGGGCACCGATTTCGTCGAGGCCTATGTCAACGACTTCATCTCCGGCTGGGAGGCGATCGCCGCGACCCGCAAGCCGATGATCGCCGCCGTTTCCGGTTTCGCGCTCGGCGGCGGCTGCGAGCTTGCCATGATGTGCGATTTCATCATCGCCTCCGAAACCGCGAAGTTCGGCCAGCCGGAGATCACGCTCGGCGTCATTCCCGGCATGGGCGGTTCGCAGCGGCTGACCCGGGCGGTCGGCAAGGCGAAGGCGATGGACATGGTGATGACCGGCCGGATGATGGATGTCGCGGAAGCGGAGCGGGCAGGGCTGGTGTCGCGGATCGTTTCGCCGGATCGGCTGATCGACGAGGCGGTCGAGGCGGCAGCGAAGATCGCCTCCTTCCCGCGCGCCGCGGTGCTGATGGCAAAGGAGGCCGTCAACCGTTCCTTCGAGGGCACGCTTGCCGAAGGCCTGCGCTTCGAACGGCGGCTTTTCCATTCGCTGTTTGCGACCAGCGACCAGAAGGAAGGCATGGCCGCCTTCGTGGAAAAGCGCAAGCCGCAGTTCTCCAACCGGTAAATCGCGCGAAAGCGGATGGTCATCCGCCAAAATGCGCGTTGACTGGGGCGGGTATTCCGGTTATATGCCCGCCCACAGTTGGGAAAGCCTGATCATGGCTTCCTCTATTGCTCCCGAATTGCTGGATTGATGGTCGCAAGGACCGGCGCGGCAACGGCGGAGTTTGGTTCGAATTCGTAGAGAGGCATGAAATGGCCAATACAACTTC
This sequence comes from Neorhizobium sp. T6_25, assembly GCF_002968555.1. Lineage (NCBI taxonomy): Bacteria > Pseudomonadati > Pseudomonadota > Alphaproteobacteria > Hyphomicrobiales > Rhizobiaceae > Neorhizobium > Neorhizobium sp. T6_25. Next base: position 28,141 of record NZ_PVBL01000037.1, on the reverse strand, counting down.
GGCGAAAAAAGCGACCCGCAAGATCGCTCGCCGTACCGCAGTCAACAAGTCCCGCCGCTCGCGCGTTCGCGGCTTCATCCGCAAGGTCGAGGAAGCCATCGCTTCCGGCGACATGACCGTTGCTGCAGAAGCCCTCAAGGCTGCCCAGCCGGAGATCCAGCGCGCCGCTACCAAGGGCGTGCTCCACAGCAACACGGCATCCCGCAAGGTGTCCCGTCTTGCTGCACGTGTGAAGGCCCTCTCGGCCTGATCATTTCACAAACTGTATCATAATGAAGCCTGGTCCTCTCGACCGGGCTTTTTGTGATTCTCTCAGGCTTCCTTATATTTATCCGGCTCATTAACAATTTCGTGTCATCGGCGTGACAGAAAAATCCTTTTTTTATCAATGAGTTACTGGAGGTCTATGAGTCCATGGGTGACTTGGGCGACGGCTAAATGCCCCCAGGTGGAGTCAAGAAGATTTTTATTTTTTCTGTGAACGATCGTTCAGAATGTATGTCATTTTTGAATCCCATTGATTCAACAGCGATTCTCCATGAATGCCTCTGTGACATTCAAATCACGCTCGCGGAGTCAACGCCCGGCTCTTAATTTTGCGTAAAATTCATCATTGATCTTGGCATTTGATCCTGCCTAAATGGCCTTCAGCAAGGGGCGCGGGGATTACTTCAAAGGGCTGCCGATTACCGTCACGTGTTTGACGGCAGGCAGACTTTTGCCCTTTGCAACGGGGTAAATTCTCCCGTTTTCCTGATAACCATCGGTTGCGATCCGGAAATTGGCATTTCCGGAAACGGTCGATTTTTGTCAACGCGATCCGGTCCCAGTGTCCGGATAAAGGAGGTGGAAGAAGTTCGGACGGCTCACCATGAGGATGAGGGCGTTCGTATATGTGGGGTGGCTCCCGCAAGCGCAGACCGTTCACGAGGCGGGCTGGGCGTAACTTTCGATCGGCTGCGAGGACGAGAGAAGGTTTTGAAACAAAGGGGACGGGCGGCGACGGTTCTCAATGATTGGGAACGGTTTGCTATGCCTTGAAACGAAGTTTGTTCTGGCGGCGTTAACGAGAACCGCCAGGCTACGAGATTTGGAAGGCGGCGAATTATGCATATGAATACTATATCAGCCCGTGCAGGTAATGGGGACCACGCGCGGCAGGCATTTGATTCAAGTTGCTCCCAGGCGGCAGGGGAAACGACGGAAATGAAGCATAATGCTCTTTTTGAGCGGTTTAGTGCGCGTCTGAAGGCACAGGTCGGTCAGGATGTTTATGCAAGCTGGTTCGGGCGTTTGAAGCTGCATTCCGTCTCAAAGAGCGTTGTCCGGCTCACGGTACCCACCACTTTTCTGAAGTCCTGGATCAACAATCGTTACCTCGATCTCATCACCACCATATTCCAGGCGGAAGACGCCGAGATCCTGAAGGTGGAAATCCTGGTGCGCAGCGCGAGCCGCAACACTAAGGCGCCTGTGGCAGGCGAAGAGCGCAGTCTGGCCCCGGAACCTGCTGTTGTTGCCTCGTTTCCGCGTTCTCAGGGCCCCCGCGAGATTGGCAAGATCGCCACTTTCCCGTCGCCGTCTGCTGCGCCGTCGCGTTCTACCCAGGCTCCCGGACCGCTGTTCGGCTCTCCGCTCGACAGCCGCTTTACCTTCGACACTTTCGTGGAAGGCCCATCGAACCGCGTAGCGCTTGCCGCAGCCAAGACCATCGCTGAAGCGGGCGCCAGCGCTGTCCGTTTCAATCCGCTCTTCATTCATTCGGGCGTCGGCCTCGGCAAGACACACCTTCTGCAGGCGATCGCCAATGCGGCCGTCGGCAGCGAGCGCATGCCGCGGGTCGTCTACCTGACGGCGGAATATTTCATGTGGCGCTTTGCGACCGCGATCCGCGACAACGACGCGCTGACGCTGAAGGACTCGCTGCGCAATATCGATCTGCTGATCATCGACGACATGCAGTTCCTGCAGGGCAAGATGATCCAGAACGAGTTCTGCCATCTCCTGAACATGCTGCTCGACAGCGCCAAGCAGGTGGTGGTTGCCGCCGACCGGGCGCCTTGGGAGCTGGAATCGCTCGATCCGCGCGTCCGCTCGCGTCTGCAGGGCGGTGTGGCGATCGAAGTCGAAGCGCCGGACTACGAGATGCGTCTCGAGATGATCAAGGGCCGCCTGGCGACTGCCCGTCAGGATGATCCGTCGCTGGATATCCCTGCGGAAATCCTGAGCCACGTCGCACGCAATGTGACCGCCAGCGGTCGCGAGCTGGAAGGCGCGTTCAACCAGCTTCTGTTCCGCCGCTCCTTCGAGCCCTCACTGTCGATCGAGCGTGTCGATGAGCTGCTCGCGCATCTGGTGGGCGCAGGCGAAGCCAAGCGCGTTCGCATCGAGGATATCCAGCGCATCGTCGCCCGCCATTATAATGTGTCGCGACAGGAACTGGTCTCGAACCGCCGCACTCGCGTCATTGTCAAGCCGCGCCAGATCGCCATGTATCTGTCGAAGACGCTGACGCCGCGTTCGTTCCCGGAGATCGGTCGCCGTTTCGGGGGCAGGGACCACACGACCGTCCTGCATGCGGTTCGCAAGATCGAGGACTTGATTTCGGGTGACACGAAGCTCAGCCACGAGGTAGAACTCTTGAAACGGCTGATCAACGAGAACAACGCTTAAAATCCATGTTTCTGCTCTCTGTCGCAACGATCTGGGCCGTGGCGTGCATAACGCCAGGGCCCAATACGCTTCTGGTCATGCGTTATGCGCTCACCGCGCCGCGCCGCGTGCCGATGCTGGCGGCGATGGGCACTATCACCGGCACGCTCTGCTGGGGTTTTGCCGGCTGGCTGGGGATCAATGCCCTCTTTCAGGCGGCTCCCTTCGCCTATGTGGCGCTCAAGATCGTCGGCGGGCTTTATCTCGTCTGGCTCGGGTTGAAGATATTCTTGGATGCGCGAAAGTCGCGCCAATCGGCTGATATCGTGGCGGCTCGCATCGAAGTGCCGCTCAAGACCGCCTACCGGATGGGGCTGGCAACCAATCTTGCCAATCCGAAATCGGCGCTCTTCGTCGCCAGTCTTTTCGCCGCGACCATGCCGGCCGGCACGCCCTTCCTGTATGGCCTGGCGGCGATTGCCGTCATGGTCGCCGTCTCGACGGTCTATTATACCTTCCTGGTCGCGCTGATAACCCATCGATCGGTGGCGGCGGCCTATCTCAAGGCCAAGAAGAAGATCGATCTCGGCGTCGGCATGGTCTTTGTCGGCTTTGGCACCAAGCTGCTGATGTCGCAGCGCTGAGGATCATCAATGGCCATCGAAAAGGATCCGACGGCCAGCTTCTATAGCCAAAACGCGGTGACCTACGCGGCGAGTTCCGCGCCGAACACACGCCGCCTCGATAGCTTCCTGTCAAAACTCGCGCCCGGCAGCGCCATCCTCGAACTCGGCTGCGGCAGCGGGCGGGACAGCGCGGTCATGATCGCGCGGGGTTTCGACGTCACGCCGACGGATGGCACGCCGGAGATGGCGGAGGAGGCCACCAGACATCTGGGCAGGCCGGTTGCCGTGCTCCGTTTCGGGGAGATCGATGCGGTCTCGGCGTTTGACGGCATATGGGCCAATGCATGCCTCCTGCATGCGCCGCGGGCGGAGCTCGGTGGCATTCTCGGCCGCATCCACAAGGCCTTGCGCCCGGGCGGCGTCTTCTACGCAAGCTTCAAGGCTGGCGAAGCCGAAGGTTATGATGGCCTCGGACGTTATTATAACTACCCGTCCAAGGCCTGGCTAAGCGCGGCCTACGGGGCTTTCGCCTGGACGTCTGTCGATATCGATGAGGTGCACGGCAGCGGTTACGACAAAAAGCCGACCGACTGGCTGCATGTGCTGGCGGTAAAAGCCTAGAGGCCGGATTTCAGCAAGCCAGATCCGCAACCACCGCGTCGAGGATCAGCATGCCGGACGGCGTGCAGCGCAGCCGTGAATTGCCGAGCCGCTCGATGAAGCCGTGTTCCAGCAGCCGCTCCTCGCGGATCGGGTCCGGGTCCCGGCCGGTAAGCTGCTGCCAGCGGGCGAGATCGACGCCTTCTCGCAGCCGCAGGCCCATCAGCAGCAATTCGTCGGCCTGTTCCTCCAAGCCGAGGATTTCTTCGTCCAGCATGCCGTGCCCGACACGCTCCACCTGTTCAAGCCAGGTTTCAGGACGCCGTTCTGTGGAGGTGGCGATCTTGTTTCTGCCGCGCATCAGGCGCCCGTGGGCGCCGGGTCCGATGCCCGCATAATCGCCGTAGCGCCAATAGGTCAGGTTGTGGCGGCTTTCAGCACCAGGGCGGGCGTGATTGGAAACCTCGTAGGCCGGCATGCCGAACCGCCCGGTAATTTCCTGCGTCGCCTCGTAGAGCGTTGCCGACTGCTCTTCATCCGGCACGATCAGCTTGCCGGCCTTGTGCAGGCCATAGAAGGGCGTGCCTTCCTCGATGGTGAGCTGGTAGAGCGACAAATGGTCGACCGCGTAGGATATAGCTTCCTTCAGTTCCGCTTCCCAGGCCTCGACCGTCTGTTTCGGCCGGGCATAGATCAGGTCGAACGACATGCGCGGAAAGATCTCCCGCGCCAGCCTGATCGCCCTCAGGGCATCGGCAACGTCATGCAGCCGACCGAGGAATTTGAGGTCCGGATCGTTGAGTGCCTGCACGCCGAGCGAGACACGGTTGACGCCGGCAGCACGATAGCCGCGGAAGCGGGTCGCCTCGACGCTGGAGGGATTGGCCTCCATGGTGATCTCGATACCGTCAGGAACATGCCAATGCCTGGCGATGCCGTCTAGGATCGCCGAGACCGTGGCGGGATCCATCAGCGACGGCGTGCCGCCGCCGAGGAAAATGCTGGTGACGGTCTTCGGCCCGCTCATGCCTCGCATCACCTCCATTTCCTTCAGGAAGGCGGCGGTGAAGCGCGGCTGGTCCACCGGCTGGTGGCGCACATGGCTGTTGAAGTCGCAATAGGGGCACTTCGCCGCGCAGAACGGCCAATGCACATAGATGCCGAAGCCCGGTTCGCCGGTATCGGGCAGAAGGGTATCGGGAAGGAGAGGGGCGGCTGAATTCAAAGCGCCTCAAGCCTCCAGGCAGGTTTCGACGAAACGCTTGAAGGCGCGCGCGCGGTGCGAAAGCGCTTCCGGCTCGCCGGGTTTCCAGCCATGTTTCTGATCACTGCTCATTTCACCGAAGGTAATATCATAGCCCCGCGGTTGGAAGACCGGGTCATAACCAAAACCCTGGGTGCCGCGCGGCGGCCACACCACCGTGCCTTCCACCTCGCCACGGAACATTTCCGTGTGTCCATCCGGCCAGGCGAGACACAGCACGCTCACAAAGCGGCAGCTACGCTGCTCCGGCCTTGTTGCACTGCGCTCCTCCAGCGCCTTCTCGACCTTTTCCATCGCCATCTGAAAGTCGCGGCTGCCGTCCTCACGCTCCGCCCAGTTGGCGGTATAGACGCCCGGTGCGCCGTCGAGCGCGTCGATGACGATGCCGGAATCATCCGACAGAGCCGGCAGTCCGGAGGCTTTGGCGGAGGCGAGCGCCTTGATCGCGGCGTTTTCCTCGAATGTCGTGCCCGTTTCGTCCGGCTCTTCGAATTTCAGCTCGGCGGCGGATTTCGCGGAAAAGCCGAAGGGACCGATCAGCTCTGCAATCTCGCGAATTTTTCCGGCATTGTGGCTGGCGACGACGATCGTTTTCGTATCGAGCTTGCGCATGATAATTCCTATTCGATATTCCAGAGCCTCGGCTCTGCGCATTCCAGGCTGTTGCCGGCCGGATCGCGGAAATAGATTGAGCGGGCACCGTTCGGCCAGCGGAAATCGCTTTCGATGGCAATGCCTGCCTTGTTGAGCTTTTCCTTGAGCAAGTCAATCGCTTCGCTCGTCATGCGAAAGCAGATATGCCCGGGTCCCGTCGCACCATGGGGCGGAACCGGCAACGCACCGGCCGGTGGTGGCTTCACCGTCTCGGCAGGATTGAAGATCAGCAGGATGCCCGGCCCGCAGCGGAAGAACACATGCCTGTTGCCGGCGCGCAGAACCTTTTGAAGGCCGAGAATGCCGCCGTAGAAGGCCTCGGCGGCATCAAGATCGTCAGCATAAAGTGCGGTTTCGAGAATGCCTTCGATCAAACAGCACCTCTTTCAGCGAGTTTCAGGCGATCGCCTGCTTCTGCATCGCCACCAGTTCCTGCGTGCCGTCCTGAGCCAGTGCCAAAAGCTTCAGGAATTCCTCCTGGCTGAAAGGCTTGCCCTCGGCCGTGCCCTGCACCTCGACGATGCCGCCGGAGCCGGTCATGACGAAATTGGCGTCCGTCTCGGCAGCCGAATCCTCGATATAGTCGAGGTCGATTACCGGCTGGCCGGCAAAGATGCCGCAGGAGATCGCCGCGACATGGTCCTTGAGCACCTTGTCGACCTTGGTCATCGAGCGCGCTTCCATCCACTTCAGGCAGTCGTAGAGCGCAATCCAGCCACCGGTGATCGAGGCCGTGCGCGTGCCGCCATCCGCCTGGATGACGTCGCAGTCGATGGTGATCTGCTTTTCGCCGAGCGCTTCGAGATCGATGACGGCGCGCAAGGAGCGGCCGATCAGGCGCTGGATTTCCTGGGTGCGGCCGCCCTGCTTTCCGGCAGCGGCTTCGCGCTTCATGCGGTCCCCTGTAGCGCGCGGCAGCATGCCGTATTCGGCGGTCACCCAGCCCTTGCCGCTGTTGCGCAGCCACGGCGGCGTCTTTTCTTCCAGGCTCGCGGTGCACAGCACATGGGTGTCGCCGAACTTGACGAGGCAGGAACCTTCGGCATGTTTGGAGAAATTGCGCTCGAACGAGACCTTGCGCATCTGGTTCAACTGTCTGCCTGAAGGCCGCATGCTTCACTCCCTGGATTTCTGTTTTCGCCTTCTACGGCTCCGGCCAAGCTTTTGCAAAGAAAAAGGCCTAATGCGTGTACAGTAGTCGATTGTGGCTGCGGTGATTTTCCCTTTGGAGAAGGGGCGGCGAATGACTATATTTTGTGAAACATCAACGGAACGGTGAAGGTTTAGATGGGATTTTCGGCATCGACGGGTAGGGACAGCGGCTCTGTGCTCGATGACCGTTCGCGCGAAATTTTCCGCCGCATCGTGGAAAGCTATCTGGAGACCGGCGAACCGCTCGGCTCCCGAAATCTTTCCCGCCTGCTGCCCATATCGCTTTCGCCGGCGTCGGTGCGCAATGTGATGAGCGATCTCGAGGAACTCGGGCTCATCTACTCCCCGCATATCAGCGCCGGCCGCCTACCGACCCAGTCGGGGCTTCGCTTTTTCGTCGATGCCTTCATGCAGGTCGGAGACCTCTCCGCCGAGGAGCGTGCCAATATCGACCGGCAGATTCGGGCTGCGGATCGCGATCAGCCGATGGAAAGCCTGATGGCGGAGGCGAGTCGCATGTTGTCGGGCGTCTCGCGCGGCGCCGGGATCGTCATTACCACCAAGAGCGACCCGGTCCTGAAGCACGTCGAGTTCATCCGCCTCGAGCCGACCAAGGCGCTTGCGGTGCTCGTCGGCGATCATAACCAGGTGGAAAATCGTATCATCGAACTTCCGGCCGGCGTGACGTCGTCGCAGCTGACCGAGGCGGCTAATTTCCTCAACGCCCACCTGAGCGGCCAGACGCTTCCGGAACTGCGCGGCCAGCTGAAGACGCTCAAGGATCAGGTGCAAGGCGAGCTCCATGCGCTCTCGCAGGAACTGGTCGAGCGCGGCCTTGCCGTCTGGTCCGGCGACAGCGAGGAAGGCAAGCCGACCCAGCTCATCGTCCGCGGCCGGGCCAATCTGCTCGAAGGCCTGGCGGATGTGGCCGATCTCGATCGCCTGCGGTTGCTTTTCGACGATCTCGAAAAGAAGGACAGCCTGATCGAGATCCTCGATCTCGCCGAGAAGGGACCGGGCGTGCGAATCTTCATAGGCTCGGAAAACAAATTGTTCTCCCTGTCGGGCTCGTCGCTCATCGTCGCGCCCTATCGTGACGGCGAAGACCGGATCGTCGGTGCCGTCGGCGTCATCGGGCCGACGCGGCTCAATTATTCGCGCATCGTGCCGATGGTGGATTACACTGCGCAGCTGCTTGCCAGGCTGTCGCGCTGAATTCGCGACGGAGCCGCCCCAACTTTCCCAGCAAGCCTTGATTTTTTCACTTTAAACCTCGATATCGGGCACAAATCCAAGCCCGTAAATCCAAGCCAAGAATAACCGGAGACCGTCATGACCGACGAAACCAACAAGAACGGACCTGACGCAACTGCCGCGGAGAACACGGTTGAAGCTGTTGCATCTGCTCTTGAGGACGCGGCCAACCAGAAAAATGCCGAGGCGCCTGCCGCCGAACCGGATCCGCTGGAATTGCTGAAAGCCGAAAATAACGAGCTGCGCGACCGCTTCCTGCGGCTGGCAGCCGAAATGGACAACCTGCGCCGCCGCACCGAACGCGAAATCAAGGACGCCAAGTCCTATGCGGCGGCCGGCTTTGCGCGCGATATGCTCGCCGTTTCGGACAACCTGCGCCGGGCGCTGGACGCCGTGCCGACCGAAATGCGCGCCACGGCAGATGCCTCGCTGACCACGCTCCTGGAGGGCGTCGAGATGACCGAGCGCTCCATGCTATCGGCGCTGGAACGCCACGGCGTGAAGAAGATCGATGCGGAGGGCCAGAAGTTCGATCCGAACTTCCACCAGGCCATGTTCGAGATTCCGAACCCTGCTGTTCCGAACAATACCGTCGTTCAGGTCGTCCAGGCCGGTTTCACGATCGGCGAACGCGTGCTGCGCCCCGCCATGGTCGGTGTTGCAAAGGGCGGCCCGAAGGCGGAAGTCTCCGCGGAAGCTGCCGGCGAGAAGAACGCCTGAAAGCTTTGAAAAGCGGGCGCCAGCCCGCTTTTCGCTTTGCGCCGGACGCTCAATCGGGGCTTCGCGGCCCTGACGGCAAGCGTCCCTGCACCAAGTCCCCGTAGATCTTCCCGTTAAAACGGCTGCATGCAAACAAAACCGCCCGGCGCTTTGTCAGCGGCCGAGCGGCTCGTTTCGTCCCCACGAATGTGTATGCGGTCAGGCGGCGTGGTTTGCCTGCTCCTCATTGAGGAAGGCATAGATCGCCGAAGCGGAATCCGTCTTGCGCAGCTTGGCGACAAGGTCCTGGTCGCGCAGGACGCGGGCGATGCGCGACAGCGCCTTCAGGTGGTCGGCGCCGGCGCCTTCGGGTGCGAGCAGCAGGAACACCAGATCGACCGGCTCGTCATCGAGCGCTTCGAAATCGACCGGCGCTTCAAGGCGTGCGAAAATACCCTTGATCGACGAGATGCTGTTGAGCTTGCCGTGCGGGATGGCGATGCCGTGGCCGACGCCGGTGGAACCGAGCCTTTCGCGCTGCAGGATGATGTCGAAGATTTCTCGTTCGCTCACGCCCGTCAGCTTGGAAGCCTTGGCCGCCAGCTCCTGCAATAGCTGCTTTTTGGAATTTACCTTTAGGGCAGGAATAATCGCATCTTGCTGCAGCAAATCTGCCAATGCCATTCTCGTCATCCTTCGTGCCGCAAGAGCTTGTGCCCTAGGCGAAGGGGAGCGCCGTCTCCGACGCTCTCCCCAGGTGTCAGTTCTTGATATTGGTGGAATCGATCCAGCCAATATTGCCGTCATTGCGGCGATACACAATGTTCAGATGTTCCTTGCCGGGGCTGCGGAACAGAAGAACAGGTTCGTCAGTCATATCAAGTGCCATGACGGCGCTTGCGACCGTCATCGTCTTCAACTGCTTCGAACTTTCCGCGACAATGGTCGGCGCGAAATCCTCGGGCACTTCCTCCCCTTCATCCGGTACGCTGTCCATTACAGTGTAGGCAATTTCCTCATAACCATTCACATGGTTGCCGGCATGATGATCCTTGAGCCGCCGCTTGTAGCGGCGCAGACGTTTTTCAATCCGCTGTGCTGCGGCGTCGAAACTGATCTGCGGATCATTCGCCTCGCCAGCCGCATGCAGGACGATCCCGGTATCGAGATGCACCTTGCAGTCGGCAGAAAAGCGCGAACCAGCCTTTTCCACGATGACTTGGCCTGAATAGCCTCCGTCGAAGTATTTTGTAACCGCTTCTCCGATTTGCTCCTCGATCCTTTGACGGAACGATTCGCCAATTTCCATATGCTTACCGGATACACGCACACTCATGGAGTTCTTCCTTCTTGTCGTGACTTGCGTGTTCCAGTCTACGCCAAGCCGTCCCCTCATCCAAGCCGTTCACACGCCATCGCGCTAAATTGCTGCAATCGGTGCCTGTCTGGATGATGGGATAGGTTTCGTGCCATGTCCCGTGCAGTTGCGGCGGGCTTCTAGCGCCCGATGTTTTAAATGTCAACGGTGGCCGGTCTCGGGATTTCTACGTAGGCCTGTGGAAAACCGCCTGTTTCGGCCGCGTTTCAGTATGCCCCAACCCCGGCGATCGCACGCTTTTCGCGGCGGCGCTGAACGGAGGAGGGGATGTTCATCGCCTCACGGTATTTGGCGACGGTCCGGCGCGCAAGTTCGACGCCGCCGCGTTTCAGGCTGATTACGATATCGTCGTCCGAAAGCACCGCATCCGACGTCTCCTGAGCGATGAGCAGGCGAATCCGATGGCGCACGGCCTCCGCCGAATGGCTGTCGCCGCCTTCTTCTGCCGAGCCGATCGACACCGTGAAGAAATATTTGAGTTCGAACAGGCCGCGCGGCGTCAGCATGTATTTGTTGGAGGTGACGCGGCTGACCGTGGATTCATGCATCTTGATCGCTTCGGCAACGGTCTTTAGGTTGAGCGGCCGCAGGTGATCGACGCCGTGCATCAGGAAGGCATCCTGCTGGCGGACGATCTCGGTCGCCACCTTCATGATCGTCTTGGCCCGCTGGTCGAGGCTGCGCGTCAGCCAGTTGGCGTTCTGCATGCAGTCGGAAAGGAAATTATGATCGTCGCCGTTTTTCGGGCAGTTCTTGGACACCGTCTGGAAATAGGTGTGGTTCACCAGAACGCGCGGCAGGGTGTCCGGATTGAGTTCCACCATCCAGCCACCGTCGGGTGATGCCCGCACGACGATATCCGGTGAAATCGTCTCCGACATGCCGCGCTCGAAACCCGCGCCGGGCTTCGGGTTGAGGCCGCGAATTTCCCCCAGCATGTCGATCAGGTCTTCGTCGTCGACACCGCAGATCTTCCGAAGCGAGGCGAAGTCGCGTTTGCCGAGCAGATCCAGATGTCTGATCAGTGCATCCATGGCCGGGTCGAGCCGGTCCTTTTCCCGAAGCTGGATTGCCAGACATTCGCTGAGCGATCGCGCAAAGACGCCCGGCGGATCGAGCGTCTGCAGCGAGTGCAGGATGGCTTCCACATTCTCGGCGCTTCTGCCGAGGCGGGCGGCAATCTCCTCAATGTCGCCCAGCATGTAACCGGCCTCGTCGAGCTGATCGACGAGATGCTGAGCAATCAGGAGGCTGGCCGCATCGATGATCAGGAAGGGGATTTGCTGATTCAGGTGGTCGCGCAGCGTCACCTGGCCGGCGACGAAATCATCCAGGTCGTAGTCTTCGCCGGACTCGCCGCCCGGCATCGATTTCCACTGGCTGAGCAGCTCCGGCGCATCGGCGCGCCGCACCGGGCCGTCGTCCGGGAAGACGTTTTCGAAGCCCGTATCGAGCCCTTCGCCGAGCCTCTCGGCGCTGATGGAGGAGGAGCCCTCATACCAGTCGCTATCGACTTCGGCGGCTGCCGAACTGTCGCGGCCTTCGGTCGGGGCAAAGTCGTCGGCGGTTTCGAAGCCTGTTTCCGCGTCGTTTTCGCTCTCGCTTGACGTAATTTCGAGCAGCGGGTTCTTTTCGACTTCCTGGGCGATGAACTGGTTGAGCTCGAAATGCGTCATCTGCAGCAGCTGGATGGATTGCATCAGCTGCGGTGTCATCACCAGCGATTGGGTTTGGCGTAGGAAAAGATTAGCGGATAAACCCATGGCGGACGCGAAACTCCCCTGCAATCCCCTTGAACCACCCGGTCATGGAGTGGTGGACGCTCGACTTCGCCGAGCCCCACAAGGCCAAATTTGCATCTGGCACAAGAATTGCTTTTTTGAAAGATTTGGTCAAGCGCTGCAGTGCGGGAAAGTAAATTTCTTTGTCACGCTGCAACGACCAATTCGCGCCTAGAGGCTGAATTTGTCACCGAGATAAAGACGGCGAACATCGGGGTTGTTGACGATATCGTCTGCCCGGCCATGCGTCAGCACTTCGCCCGCGTGGATGATGTAGGCCCGGTCGATCAGCCCCAGCGTCTCGCGGACGTTGTGGTCCGTTATCAGAACGCCGATCCCCCGCGCCGTCAAGTGGCGTACGAGGTTCTGAATGTCGGAGACCGAAATAGGATCGACGCCGGCAAAAGGTTCGTCGAGCAGCATGAAGGCCGGGTCGGTCGCAAGCGCCCGGGCGATTTCGAGGCGTCGGCGTTCACCGCCGGAAAGCGCCACGGCCGCCGATTTTCGCAGCTGGCTGATGTGGAACTCTTCCAGCAGCTCGTCGAGCTTGCTCTCCCGCTTGTCCCTGTCGGGCTCGTGCACTTCCAGCACCGCGCGGATGTTTTCCTCGACGGTCAGGCCGCGGAAGATCGAGGCTTCCTGCGGCAGATACCCCACGCCCAGGCGGGCGCGGCGATACATCGGCATGTGGGTGACTTCGTTGCCGTTGATCGCGATCATGCCTTCGTCCACCGGCACCAGGCCGGTGATCATGTAGAAACAGGTCGTCTTGCCCGCACCGTTCGGCCCGAGCAGCCCGACGGCCTCGCCGCGGCGCACGACCAGTGACACGCCGTTGACGACGCGACGGGTATCGTAGGTCTTCGAAAGACCATGCGCGACCAGCGTACCTTCGTAGCGCGCTTTATCGCGTACGACGAAGGGTTCGGGCGCGGACGGCTTCCTTGCCGACAGACTGGGGAGGAACGGTATTTTCACGTTAAATGTCTATTATTGCTTTGGTCGCGATTTCGGGTCGAGCAGGATTTCCACACGCCCGCCACAGGCGTCGAGCTTGGCTTGGCCGGTTTCCATCAGTACGGTGAGTTTGCAACCCTTGAAGACGTTGGGGCCTTCCGAGAGCACGACCTGCTTGCCGGAAAGCACGAAGGTCTGGGATTTCATGTCGAACTCGCCTTTCTCGGCGGTCGCCTGCTGCGTTCCCGAGGTCAGGAATACCGTCTCGTCAAGAAAGATCTTGTCGATATTGGCGCTGCCTGAGGTCACCGAACCACCTTCACCGGTATAAAGAACCGTCATCTTGCCGGCCTTCATCGTGGTCGTGCCCTGCACGACCTGGACGTTGCCGGTAAAATAGGCCTTCTTTTCCTGCTCCTTGATCTCGAGCTGGTCGCTCTGGATCTGGATCGGCTGGTCGCCGGAAAGCTTCAGGCCTTCCATCTGGCTGGTGGTGGTCTGGGCATGTGCGGTCGCTGCCAGACAGGAGATAAATCCTGCCGCGATCAGAACTGCGGTATTGCGTGTAAGAAGGCGGCGATTGATCATGACGGCCGGGCTCTACTTGCCTTGGTTGCGGATGGTGGCTGGATCGAGATGGAGGCGAACCTGGCCCTTGAAGGTGATGGTACGCCCCTTATCCGTTATCTTTAAAGACTCTGCAACAATAGAGCCTTCTTTCATGGAGATATCGACGTGCTCGGGTGATTCCATCACACCCGCGTTGATATCGAGGTGCGCGGACTTGAAGCGGGCGGTGATCCCGTTGCTCATATTGACGTCGAACGGGGAGTTGAGATCGAGCATGTCGGTGCCGCGGTCGAAGTTGGCGGCGGTCGCGGTCACCCGCGCGATCACGTCGTCATTGACCGGTACGGCGGCCTTGACGTCCTCGAGCGTGATCATGTTCGAGTTCTGGATATCCTGCAGCGCGCGGTTGGCGGTCATCGAGTAGCTGATGCCGTCCTTGTTGCGGCCAGAGATCGCCGGCCGTTCCATGACGATCTTGCCGTTTTCGATCCGGGCGTTTTCAATCGAGAGGTTCTCCGGCAGATAGGCGCGGATGATCGAGACCCCGATGAAGGCGGCCGAAATCACGCCGGCCAGGATCGGCAGCAGTATCTTGAGCCTGCGCACGATCGTGGAATGCGCCAGCGCCGCCTGATAGGCATCCGGGCGCGGCTCCAACGCCGACGTAAAGCCTGCCGTTTTTCGAATATGCTGCAGCATGAGTGCCGGATAGTTCCTTACTAGCCCATCTTCGTTCTCATCCCGGTTGTGCCGGATGGAGCGGTTGCGAGCTTTGCTTTGTCCGCCAATATGGTTTTGATTCAATCAACAAACAATAATGGACAACATAAAAACGTGATGTGGTCTGCTGCAAAACACGCTAGAGAGCCTATTTAGCAACGGCGGTTCAGCTCGAAGGGTGATTTTATGGATCAAATGGCAATTGCGGACCGGCGTTCCCTGCGCCGCAAGCTGAGTTTCTGGCGGGTCGTCGCACTTGTTTTCCTCGTTGGCATCGGATTCGCGCTTTACCGTGTCGTTGCCGGTGAGGGTGCCGGATCTGCGGTGCCGCATGTCGCCCGCATCGAAATCTCCGGTATGATCACGGATGACAAGGATCTGCTGGAGCGCCTCGACAAGATCGCCGAAAGCAGCCAGGCCAAGGCGCTGATCGTCTCGATCTCTTCGCCGGGCGGGACGACCTATGGCGGCGAGCGCATCTTCAAGGCGATCCGGAAGGTTTCCGAAAAGAAGCCCGTCGTTTCCGATATCCGCACCTTGGCCGCCTCTGCCGGCTACATGGTCGCCATGGCTGGCGACCAGATCGTCGCGGGCGAAAGCTCGATCACCGGATCGATCGGGGTGATCTTCCAATACCCGCAGATCGACGAGGTGATGAAGAAGATCGGCGTCTCTCTGCAGGAGATCAAGTCTGCCCCGCTGAAGGCCGAACCATCGCCCTTCCATCCGGCAAGCGAGGAAGCCAAGACAATGATCCGCAACATGGTCATGGACAGCTACGCCTGGTTCGTCGATCTCGTTGCCGATCGCCGCAAGCTGCCGCGCGACGAGGTTCTTAAGCTCGCGGACGGCACGATCTTCACCGGCCGCCAGGCTCTCAGCGCCAAGCTTGTCGACAAGCTGGGCGGCGAGGAGGACATCCGCGCCTATTTTGAATCACGCGGCGTTTCCAAGGACCTGCCGGTCGTCGACTGGAAGGAGCGTAATTCCTCCTCGTCCTTCTGGTTGGCGAGCGCCGTCAGCGAGTTGTTCAAGCTCTCCGGTTTCGGCCAGACAATCACTCCCGATGCCCTTCGCACCTTCGGCGCAGACAAGTTGTTTCTTGACGGTCTTGTCTCCGTTTGGCAGGTTGGGCGCGGTTGAAAATCTAAACTTTTCAGGGGGCAACCGTGATCAAGTCAGAACTGGTGCAGATCGTCGCGGCTCGCAATCCGCATCTCTACCACCGCGACGTCGAGAACATCGTGAATGCCGTGCTCGACGAGATCACAGATGCCCTGGCAGGCGGAAATCGTGTCGAACTGCGCGGCTTCGGCGCGTTTTCCGTGAAGAACCGCCCCTCCCGGTCCGGCCGCAATCCGCGCACCGGCGAGAGCGTTTTCGTCGAGGAAAAATGGGTTCCCTTCTTCAAGACAGGCAAGGAACTGCGCGAGCGCCTGAATCCGGGTCTTGACGACGAAGAGGACTGATCCTTCCGGCGCGGTTTGCGCTGCCCTTGAAACCCCATAAAGCGCGCCTATTCTGCAACAGATGCTGGTAAACAGCATGCAGTCTGCTGCCGGAGAATCCTATGGACAAGTTCAAAAAGATCGTCTCGCTCGTGGTTTTCGTGCCGCTCGGCATAGTGCTGATCGTGCTCGCCGTCGCGAACCGCCAGATAGTCACCCTGGCGCTCAATCCCTTCCGGCCGGAAGACGGCATACTGGCGGTGAGCGCACCGTTTTTCCTGTTCCTGTTCCTGGCCTTGCTGATCGGGATGTTCATCGGCTCGTTCGTGACCTGGTGGAGCCAGGGCAAGCACCGCAAGCAGGCTCGCGTCGAAGCGCGCGAAGCAGTCCGGTGGCAGAACGAGCACAAGGCCGTCGTCGCTGGCCGGCCGGCCTCGACCCAACTTCCTTCCAGGTGAATTGAGGCGCGAGCTGAATCAGGCTTGCGCGGCCTTGGCGACCACAGCCTTGTTGAAATCCGCGAAGAACTGGCCGGCGAGTTTCTGCGACGTGGAATCGATCAGCCGCGAGCCGAGCTGCGCGATCTTGCCGCCCACCTGAGCCTTGGTGGAGTAGCGCAGCAGTGTATCGCTGCCGTCTTCGACCAGCGTAACGGTCGCTGAGCCCTTGGCAAAACCGGCGATGCCGCCCTTGCCCTCGCCCGATATCGTGTAGCTTTCCGGCGGGTTGATGTCGGAGAGTGTCACTTCGCCGGAGAAGTTCGCCGAAACCGGGCCGACCTTCAACTTGACGGTCGCGGAGAGCTCGGTCGGAGACTTCTGTTCGAGCGTCTGGCAACCCGGGATGCACTGGCGAAGGATTTCCGGGTCGTTCAACGCCGCCCAGACCACGTCGCGAGGTGCTGCAATACGTTCTTCGCCGCCCATGTCCATGTGATGATCCTCCGTCCATCGTTGCCAGACTTATTGCAAGGGTGGTGATCTTTGCCAAGGGGGACAAAAGGCGGACAGCCCGGGTCATCAATAAAACACGCCGCCATCGGCTCCCCGGCTTTGAAGAATGGCGAGCAAATGCTATCTGCTGCCGCAAGTCTCAAAATCCAGGCGGATGAACGTATTGAAGAACAAGGAAAGGCGGCCGGGTGAAAAAACCCGGAGCGAGGCGGGCAACCGGTCCTCCCGCGGGCACGCCACCGCAAAACCGGCGGCAGTTAGGCAGGCCCCACGGCCGCCGGAAAGGGCCGCCAAACCCGCGCCGGCCGCAGTACCGGCGGAAACCCGTCCGCTTTTGCCGCGCAGCGGCGAGCGGCCGCCCGAGCGCGTGCCGATCATTCTCGAATCGTCCGGTGCCGGTGATTTTCACCTGATCGATAGCGGCAACGGGCTCAAACTCGAGCAATACGGCCCTTATCGCATCGTCCGGCCGGAAGCTCAGGCGCTCTGGCAACCGTCTCTTCCCGCCCACGTCTGGGAAAAGGCGGATGCGCTCTTTACCGGCGACACGGACGAGGACGGCATGGGCCGCTGGCGGTTCACCAAGGAAGCGCTGGGCGAAACCTGGCCGCTGTCGCTACTCGGCACCGATTTTCTCGGCCGCTTCACGTCCTTCCGCCATGTCGGCGTCTTCCCGGAGCAGATCGTTCACTGGGAGTGGATGAAGAACCGCATCGAGGAGGCGAAGCGGCCGGTGAAGGTGCTCAACCTGTTCGGCTACACAGGCGTCGCATCGCTGGTCGCGGCGGCTGCCGGGGCGGAAGTCACCCATGTCGATGCCTCCAAGAAGGCTATTGGCTGGGCGCGGGAAAACCAGTCGCTCGCCCGCCTCGACAAGGCGCCGATCCGCTGGATCTGCGAGGATGCGATGAAGTTCATCCTGCGCGAGGAGCGTCGCGGCAACCGCTACGACATCATCCTCACCGATCCGCCGAAATTCGGCCGCGGCCCGAACGGCGAAGTCTGGCAGCTTTTCGATCATCTGCCGCTGATGCTCGACATCTGCCGCGAACTGTTGTCACCGAAGGCGATAGGCCTGGTGCTGACCGCTTATTCCATCCGTGCCAGCTTCTATTCCATCCATGAGCTGATGCGCGAGACGATGCGCGGCGCCGGCGGCGCCGTGGAATCGGGCGAGCTCGTCATCCGCGAGGCGGGGCTGGACGGCAAGACGCCGGGCCGCGCGCTTTCCACTTCCCTTTTCAGTCGCTGGGTACCGGCATGAACGACGATTTTCACAAGTCCGGACCTCGGCGGGTCGGCCAGGTGAAGGAAGTCACCTCGCTTTCCAATCCGATCATCAAGGACATCAAGGCGCTCACCAACAAGAGGGACCGCGAAGAGAGCGGCACCTTCATGGCCGAAGGCCTGAAGCTCGTCATCGACGCGCTGGAGCTCGGCTGGGAAATCCGTACGCTGGTCTATGCCAAGGCGGCCAAGGGCAAGACGCTTGTCGAGCAGGTGGCGGCAAAGACCGTCGCCCATGGCGGCCTGGTGCTGGAAGTCAGCGAGAAGGTACTCTCCTCGGTCACCCGTCGCGACAATCCGCAGATGGTCGTCGGCATTTTTGAGCAGCGCTGGAAAAGGCTCGACGATCTGAAGCCGGGCAGGGACGAGACGCTGGTCGCGCTCGACCGCGTGCGCGATCCCGGCAATCTCGGCACCATCATCCGCACCGCCGATGCGGCAGGCGCGACCGGGGTAATCCTGGTCGGCGAATGCACAGACCCGTTTTCGCTGGAAACCGTGCGTGCCACCATGGGCTCGGTCTTCGCGGTGCCGGTCGTCAAATGTTCGCCGGAAGAATTCCTGATCTGGCAGAAGCGCTCCGGCACCCAGGTCGTGGCGACCCATCTCGCAGGCGCCGTCGATTATCGCACCGTGGATTATTCGAAAAAGCCGGTCGTGCTGCTGATGGGCAACGAGCAGTCCGGCCTGCCGGATAATCTCGCCAGGGCTGCCGATCGCACCGTTCGGATTCCTCAGCAGGGCAGGGCGGACTCGCTCAACCTCGCCGTCGCGTCCGCCGTGATGCTCTTCGAGGCCCGCCGCCATCTGCTGACCCTGGACGAGAAGAAATGACCGCACGCGTAGCCCTTCTTTCGCGGCCTCTGGTGGCTCTGATCGTCATCGTCATCGCCGTCATTCTCGATCAGGCAGTGAAGATCGCCGTCGAGAATTATCTTCCGATGCAGGAGGCGGTGCCGCTTCTGCCGGTGTTGGCGCTCTACCGAACCTACAATCTCGGCGTCGCCTTCTCCCTGCTGTCCGGCATGGAGCGGGAATTCATCGTCGGCATGCGGGTGCTGATCGTCGCCTTCGTGCTCTGGCTCTGGCGCCGCACTCCGAAGGATCGTCCTCTCGCCCACAGCGGCTTCGCGCTGATCATCGCCGGCGCGATCGGCAACCTGATCGACGGCTTCACATATGGCCACGTGATCGACTACATCCTGTTTCATACCGAGACGTGGTCCTTCGCGGTCTTCAATCTGGCGGACAGTTTCATCACCATCGGGGCAGGCCTGGTCATCCTCGACGAGCTGTTCGGCCCGAAAAAGGCCGATCAGTAAAATTTTACCTGATTGCTCTAAGGATTGGGAAAGAAACCCGGTTAGTCTTTCCCAATGCGAGATATCGCCGACATACATGCACGGATCTCGAAGGCGTTCGCGTCTCCCGCCGCGGCCGACATGGCCGAACCGGTGCCGGAAAAAGTCGTGCCCGCACTGGGGCTGCGGCAGGATGAAGAAAACAGGGCGCCGCGCGGCGTCTTTGCCGCGCTCTTTTCCAGAATATCCGCGTGGCGCCGCCAGCGCACGGTTCCCCGGCTCCAGCATGCATTGAAGAATGCGGAGGCGGCCAGCGCCGCGAAATCCCGGCAGATCGCCACCGTCGTCCATGAAATCCGCACGCCGCTCAACGGCATTCTCGGCATGACCCATCTTCTCGGCCAGACCAAGCTGACGGCGGAACAGCAGAACTATCTGAGCGGCATTCGCCAGTCCGGTTATGCGCTGGCGCAGCTAGTCGAAGACCTGCTCGACTATTCGACGCTGGAAGCCGGCCGCTTCCGGCTCAACAACCGGGCGGAGAATCTTCGCCACCTCATCGAAAACGTCGTCGAGATGCTGGCGCCGCGCGCCCACGAGAAACGCATCGAGATCGCCGCGACGATGACCGCCGATCTCCCCGACCTTCTCGATCTCGATCCGGGCCGCATCCGGCAAGTGCTTTTCAATGTCATCGGCAATGCGGTGAAATTCACCGCCCGTGGCGGCGTGCTGGTGCGGGCGGCGGTCGAAGACGGCAACGTCGTCATTGCCGTCATCGATACCGGTCCCGGCATGGCGGCCGATGAGCTGACGCGGGTTTTCGGTGAATTCGAACAGGTGGGTTCCGCCGAGGCCCGCAGCGGCGGCACCGGTCTCGGTCTCGGCATCGCCTCGCGCATTCTGACGGAGTTCGGCGGTTCGCTTTCCGTCGCCAGCCAGAGGGGGACCGGCAGCACGTTCACGATCCGCTTCCCTCTGCATTTCGCGGAAACGGCGCAATCGGGTACCGGTGAACGCAACCAGTTGCTGGCGATGTCCCGGGTTTTGCTTCTGGCCCCGGAAGGACCTGCCGCCAAGGCGACGGTCGCGACGATCGAAACGCTTGGCGGCCGCTGCCGGCATGTCGCCAACACGGCCGACGCCCAGATGCTGATCGACCGCGCCGAGACGGGCCCGCTGCCCTATACCGACCTGATCGTCGATCACCGGCTGGCCTCCGACTATGCAAATGAGAAGGCGCATGCGCCGCTCCACCGCATCCTGCTCGTCAACCCCGAGGAACGGGCTTCCCAGCCGCAGGATTTTTTCGACGCCTGGCTTATCCGGCCGCTCCGGGAAAAATCCCTGATCGACGTCTTGAGCGGCCGCCTGCGCGGCTTCGGCACGCGCGACGCCCTGAACGACAACCAGGCAATGCCCCCGCCGCCCGTTATCGAAAAACATGGTGAAGGGCTCGACGTGCTGCTCGGTGAGGACGACCCCGTCAACGCGCTGATCATCCGCTCGGTTCTTACAAAGGCCGGACATCGGGTCCGTCTCGTCGACGATTTCCCCACGCTGATCGAGACGGTACTCAACCGGGGCACGCCGCTCGATCTCATCATTTCCGACATGTACATGCCCGGAGGAGATGTTTTCAATCTCCTGGCGGCGCTGCGTGCCGAGGAGCAGGAGGGCGTCCGGCCTCTGGTCCCGGTGATCGTGCTGACAGGCGAGAGCCGCGAAGCGACGCATCGCGAGGTGCTTCTGAATGGGGCCAGCCGCGTCTTCGCAAAGCCGGTCGATCCGCTGACGCTTCTGGAGGAGGTTCGAATTTTGGGAGTTCTCTCCACCGAGCGCCAACAGGCGCGTTGACGCGATCATCCCTGGAACCTATTGTGACAGCGAATGTCACGTTCTTGTCGCAGAGAAGTGATTTAAGGCGGTGATCAAACCGGGACGGGGAGAATCACCTTGGCAATCGAACTCCTGAACCGTAAAGTGATACCTGAAACAACCCAGGCGCCGGCCTCTGCTCCGGTAAGCGGCGATGTCTTCGGCCGCATTGGCACGCTCGAAACGCGGCTTGCCCGCAGCGAGCGTGAAATCGATGCTGCGC
Source organism: Neorhizobium sp. T6_25 (assembly GCF_002968555.1). Taxonomy (NCBI): domain Bacteria; kingdom Pseudomonadati; phylum Pseudomonadota; class Alphaproteobacteria; order Hyphomicrobiales; family Rhizobiaceae; genus Neorhizobium; species Neorhizobium sp. T6_25. Next base: position 6,744 of record NZ_PVBL01000037.1, on the reverse strand, counting down.
AGGCGGTTCGCTACCGCGTCTTCGTTGAAGAAATGCACGCGACCTTGAGCCCGGACGCCATGCGCCGCCGCCGCGACGTCGACGCCTTTGACGCGATCTGCGACCACCTTCTGGTCGTCGACAACGCAATCGAGGGTGACATCGAAGATCAGATCGTCGGCACCTACCGTCTGCTGCGCCAGGAAGTGGCGCTGGCCAATAACGGCTTCTATTCGGCCTCGGAATTCGACATCGAGCCGCTGCTTGCGCGTCATCCCGACAAACAGTTCATGGAACTCGGCCGCTCCTGCGTGCTGCCGGACTATCGCACCAAACGCACCGTCGAACTGCTTTGGCAGGGCAATTGGGCCTATTCGCTGAAGCACGGCATGAACGCGATGTTCGGCTGCGCGTCCTTCCCGGGCGTTTCGCCTGAAGAGCACGCCATGGCGCTGTCTTTCCTGCACCACACGGTCTCGACCAAGGGCGATTGGGCGGTTTCGGCACTGCCGGAACTCTATCGCTCGATGGACCTGATGCCGATGGAAGGCGTCAACACCCGCAAGGCACTCTCCCTGTTGCCGCCGCTGATCAAGGGTTACCTGCGCCTCGGTGCCATGGTGGGCGACGGTGCAGTCATCGACCACGCCTTCAACACCACCGACGTGCTGATTGTCCTGCCGATTGCCTCGATCTCGGACCGCTACATCACCCACTTCGGCGCCGACGCCGGACGGTTTGCGAGCTGAGTTATCCGCTAAAATGACGGCCTCTGCCCACACGGTGAAATTACCTTACAAGCTGAATCGTTCCGTTATATCGCGCGATCGTCTCATCCGAGGTTAGCAGCAGCATGCCTTCCGAAATGCTCTGCGCGATCAGCATCCGGTCGAATGGGTCTTTGTGGATGGGAGGCAGGCCCGCCAAGGCAAAAGCGTGCCGGCTGCTCAGAGGGAGTTCTTCATATTCGTTGTCCAGCAGTTCGGAATAGAGCTGCATGACATCAACGTGGTAATCGCTCTTTCCGAGTGCGCTCTTGATTGCAAGTTCCCAGAGGCTTGCGGCGCTGAAAAAGAAACGGTGTTCGCCATCTTCCAAAAGGCGCTCGACGATTTTAGGCAACCTTGGCGACTCTTCGGATATCCACACAAGAAGGTGCGAGTCGAGAAGGATCCTCACTTGTCCTCGCCATAGAACATGTCTTCGATCTCCTTGGCGAACATCGTGTCGAAGTCGTCCGGAACTGAAATCTGGCCTTTCAGAAAGCCGATCCTACGCTTCTTCTTCGGTTCCTCTACCGGCGCTTCCTCCAGCGGCACGACCTTCACCATGGGCTTGCCGGCCTTGGCGATGACGAATGCTTCGCCGTTTGCCGCTTCTTCGACGAGGCGCGACAAATGCGTTTTGGCTTCGTGGATGTTGACGGTTTTCACGGAGCAAGTCTCCAAGTGGACTTAGTTCACTAAACTTAGTCCACCTGGGTTCTGTTTACAAGAAACTCACGTACCGGCGTTGTAGGCCGCAATTGCCGCCATGTTGACGATGTCGCTGTCCTTTGCACCCATCGAGGTGATCTGCACCGACTTGTCGAGACCGACAAGCAGCGGGCCGATCACCGTCGAAGCGCCGAGTTCCTGCAGCATGCGGGTCGAGATCGAGGCAGAATGGATCGCCGGCATGACCAGCACGTTGGCTGTGCCCGAGAGCCGGCAGAACGGATATTGCTCCATCCGGTGTGAGTTGAGCGCCACGTCCGCGCCCATTTCGCCGTCGTATTCGAAATCCACGCGGCGCTGGTCGAGAATCTTGACCGCCTCGCGAACCCGCTCCGACCGTTCGCCGATCGGTTGCCCGAACGTCGAGTAGGCAACGAGTGCGACACGCGGCTCATAACCCATCCGCTTTGCGACGCGGGCGGCTTCGACGGCGATGTCGGCGAGATCCTCGGCATTCGGCATGTCGTGGACAGCCGTGTCGGCGACGAAGATCGTCCGGCCGCGCGCGATCACCAGCGATATGCCGATCACCTTGTGCCCCGGCTTCGGATCGATGCAGCGGCGGACGTCCTGGAGGGCCGTCGCATAATTGCGGGTCGTGCCGGTCACCATCGCATCCGCATCGCCGATGGCGACCATGGTCGCGGCGAAATGGTTGCGGTCGTTATGGATAAGGCGCTGGACATCGCGATGGAGGAAGCCTTCACGCTGCAGGCGCGCATAAAGGTGGTCGATATAGGCATCGACACGATTGGAGAGGCGTGCATTGACGACCTCGATGCCGGGACGGTCGAGATCGATGCCGGCCTTTTCCGCCGTCGCGCGGATGACGTCGTCACGCCCGAGAAGGATGGCAGTGCCGAGCTTCTGGTTGGTGAAGGAAATCGCCGCGCGCATGACCTGTTCTTCTTCTGCCTCGGCAAAGACGACGCGTTTCGGGAAGCGGCGGACACGCTCGTAGATGCCTTGTGTCGTCGCGGCGATCGGATCGCGGCGGGCGGAGAGTTCTGAGGCGTAGGCGGCAAGATCGGCGATGTTCTTGCGGGCGACGCCACTTTCCAACGCCGCTTCGGCAACGGCGACCGGGATCGCCGAGATGAGGCGCGGATCGAACGGGACCGGGATGATGTATTGCGCGCCGAAACGGGGGCGGTTGCCCTGGTAGGCGGCGGCAACATCGTCGGGCACGTCTTCGCGGGCGAGATTGGCGAGCGCCTTGACGGCGGCGATCTTCATCGCGTCGTTGATCTGGCTGGCCCGCACGTCGAGCGCGCCACGGAAGATATAGGGGAAGCCGAGCACGTTGTTGACCTGGTTCGGATAGTCCGAACGGCCGGTCGCCATAATTGCGTCGTCGCGGATGCGGGCGACTTCTTCCGGCGTGATTTCCGGATCGGGGTTGGCCATCGCGAAAATGATCGGCCTGTCGGCCATGGAGCGGATCATCTCTTCGGTAAAAGCGCCCTTCTGGGAAAGACCGAACACGACATCCGCGTCCTTCATGGCCTCGGCGAGGGTCCGCTTGGCGGTGTTCACCGCATGGGCGGACTTCCACTGGTTCATGCCTTCAGTGCGGCCCTGATAGATGACGCCCTTGGTGTCGCAGAGGATGACGTTTTCCGAATTGAAGCCCATCGCCTTGATGAGTTCGACGCAGGCGATTGCCGCAGCACCAGCGCCGTTGCAGACGAGCTTGGTGGTCTTGAGGTCCCGGCCGGTCAGTTCCAGCGCATTGATCAGGCCGGCGGCGGCGATGATCGCAGTGCCGTGCTGGTCATCATGAAAGACCGGGATGTCCATCAGCTCGCGCAGGCGGCTCTCGATGATGAAACACTCCGGCGCCTTGATGTCCTCGAGATTGATGCCGCCGAAAGAGGGGCCGAGGAACCGCACGCAGTTGATGAACTCGTCGACATTTTCCGTATCGACTTCAAGGTCGATGGAATCGACGTCGGCGAAGCGCTTGAACAGCACGGCCTTGCCTTCCATCACCGGCTTCGAGGCAAGCGCCCCGAGATTGCCGAGGCCGAGGATCGCGGTGCCGTTGGAGATGACGGCCACCATGTTGCCGCGCGTCGTGTAGTCATAGGCGGTTGCCGGGTTTGCGGCGATTGCCAGGACAGGCACGGCAACGCCTGGCGAATAGGCGAGCGACAGATCGCGCTGGGTGGCCATCGGCTTGGTGGGATTGATTTCGAGTTTACCCGGGCGGCCTTCCGAATGGAAATCGAGTGCTTCCTGTTCGGTCACGGAAGCCCGCGCACGTGCGGCCTTCCCCGTGGCCTTGTCCTTAGCAGGCATGTCTCCTCCAGCTTTTTGTGGGCAGCCGTCCTCTAGGCCGCGGCAGATGTTGTCTTTCAGGTGTCTTCATCGATAGTGTCGCAAGTTCCAGCGCGCAACAAAAAATCGGTTCCGTGACCCAGTTTGAAAGATTCCCCATCGAAGCCCTGAATACTGCCGAGCTCGCCTCGGAGGAAAGCCGCGCCTCGGCGACGCCGATGATGGAGCAATATATCGAGATCAAGGCGAATAATCCGGGTTCGCTGCTCTTCTACCGCATGGGCGATTTCTACGAACTGTTCTTCGAGGATGCGGTCGATGCGTCTCGCGCGCTCGGCATCACGCTCACCAAGCGTGGCCAGCATCTCGGCCGCGAAATCCCGATGTGCGGCGTCCCGGTGCACGCTGCCGACGACTACCTGCAGAAGCTGATCTCGCTCGGTTTCCGTGTGGCCGTCTGCGAACAGATGGAAGACCCGGCGGAGGCCAAGAAGCGCGGCTCGAAATCGGTGGTGAAGCGTGACGTCGTCCGGCTGGTGACGCCGGGCACGATTACCGAGGAAAAACTCCTCTCACCTTCCGAGTCGAACTACCTGATGGCGCTTGCCCGCATCAAGGGTGCCGCCGAACCGCTTCTGGCGCTCGCCTGGATCGATATCTCGACCGGCGTCTTCCGGCTGGCGGAGACCGATCAGTCCCGGCTGCTCGCCGATATCCTGCGCATCGAACCGCGCGAACTGATCCTGCCGGATACGATGTTTCACGACGCTGAGCTGAAGCCCGTCTTCGACGTGCTCGGCAAGGTCGCGGTCCCGCAGCCGTCCGTGCTCTTCGACAGCGCCAGCGCCGAGGGCCGCATCACCCGTTATTTCGGCGTCGGCACGCTCGACGGGTTCGGCAATTTTTCGCGCGCCGAGCTCGCCGCCGCCGCGGCTGCCGTCGCCTATGTGGAAAAGACCCAGATCGCCGAACGTCCGCCGCTCGGACGCCCCGAGCGTGAAAGCGGCGCCTCGACGCTGTTCATCGACCCCGCGACCCGCGGCAACCTGGAACTGACCAAGACTTTGTCCGGGGAGCGTGAAGGCACGCTCCTGAAGGCGATCGACCGCACGGTCACCGGCGGCGGGGCTCGCCTGCTCGCCGAACGACTGATGTCGCCCCTGACGGATCCAGACCGTATCAACCGGCGTCTCGATTCCATCTCCTTCCTGCTCGAAGAGCCGTCGCTCTGCAGTGAACTGCGCTCCGGCCTGAAGCACGTGCCGGATATGCCACGCGCCCTGTCGCGCCTGGCGCTCGACCGCGGCGGCCCGCGTGATCTCGGCAGTATCCTGCAGGGGCTGGAAGCGGCCCGCGGTGTCGCGGGCTTTCTCGACAGGGCCATGCTGCCGGAGGAACTGGGGCAGGCGCTCGACGACCTGAAGGCCTTGCCGCTTCATCTGGAATCCATGCTCGGCAACATGCTGGCGCAGGAACTGCCGCTCCTGAAGCGCGACGGCGGGTTCCTCGCCGATGGTGCTCATTCGGAACTGGACGAGGTGCGGGCGTTGCGCGACCAGTCGCGCCGGGTCATCGCCGCGCTCCAGCTCCAATATGCCGAGGAGACCGGCATCAAGTCGCTGAAGATCAAGCACAACAACGTGCTCGGCTATTTCATCGAGGTGACGGCCGGAAATTCCGGCACGATGACCGATACGCCGGAGGGCAAGGCGCGCTTCATCCATCGTCAGACCATGGCAAGTGCGATGCGTTTCACGACGACGGAACTTGCCGATCTCGAAAGCCGCATCGCCAATGCCGCCGACAAGGCCCTGACCATCGAGCTCGAAGCCTTCGACAGGATGGTCGCAGCCGTGACCTCGGAGGCAGAGGCGATCAAGGCCGGCGCCCGGGCGCTGGCGGTGATCGACGTCGCGGCAGGCCTTGCCATGCTCGCCGACGAATGGAGTTATCGCCGGCCGGTCGTGGATGCCTCGCGCATGTTCGCGATCGAAGGCGGTCGCCACCCGGTGGTCGAGCAGGCACTGCGCAGGCAGTCCGTCGGCCCGTTCATCGCCAACGACTGCGATCTCTCGCCGCATAATGGCGGCGAGTTCGGCGCGCTCTGGCTGCTCACCGGTCCGAACATGGGTGGTAAATCGACCTTCCTGCGCCAGAACGCGCTGATCGCCATCCTCGCGCAGATGGGCTCCTTCGTGCCCGCGGCCTCCGCCCATATAGGCATCGTCGACCGGCTTTTTTCGCGCGTCGGCGCGTCGGACGATCTGGCCCGCGGCCGCTCCACCTTCATGGTGGAGATGGTCGAGACCGCCGCCATCCTTAATCAGGCGACCGACCGTTCGCTGGTCATCCTCGACGAGATAGGCCGTGGAACGGCGACCTTCGACGGCCTGTCGATCGCCTGGGCGGCGGTCGAGCACCTGCACGAGGCGAACAGATGCCGCGGCCTCTTCGCCACCCACTTCCATGAGCTGACCGTGCTTTCGGAAAAGCTGAACCGGCTTTCCAACGCCACGATGCGGGTGAAGGAATGGGATGGCGAGGTGATCTTCCTGCACGAAGTCGGCCCCGGTGCTGCCGACCGGTCCTACGGCATCCAGGTCGCGCGGCTTGCAGGCCTGCCCGACTCGGTGGTCGCCCGTGCCCGCGACGTGCTGACCAAGCTCGAGGATTCCGACCGTAAGAACCCCGCGAGCCAGCTGATCGACGACCTGCCGCTCTTCCAGGTCGCGGTCCGCCGCGAAGAGGCCAAGCGGGCCGGGCCGTCCAAGGTCGAGGACGCACTGAAGGCCATCAACCCGGACGATATGACGCCCCGCGAGGCTCTGGACGCGCTTTATGCGCTGAAGAAGCAGCTCAAGGCCTAGGACGAATCGACATTCATCGCAGCCAAATGATAGTGGCCACGAGATATACGAAGCCTTGGAAGTGAATGGTTCTGCGGTCGTAGCGCGTCGCGAAGCGGCGGAAGTGCTTCATTCGGTTGAAG